>LADM01000060.1 GCA_000961645.1 Gammaproteobacteria bacterium BRH_c0
CAGGTGCTGGTATTTACCCGCACCAAGCACGGCGCCAACCGTCTTGCCGAGCAGCTCGATAAAGACGGCCTCACCGCCGCCGCGATCCACGGCAACAAGAGCCAGGGTGCGCGCACCAAGGCGCTGGCGGATTTCAAGTCCGGCAAGGTACGCATTCTGGTCGCCACCGATATTGCCGCCCGCGGCCTCGATATCGACCAGCTGCCCCATGTGGTGAATTTTGAACTGCCCAACGTGGCGGAAGATTATGTACACCGCATCGGTCGCACAGGTCGCGCTGGTAACGAGGGCGAGGCGGTGTCGCTGGTTTGCGTGGATGAGTTGCGCCTGCTGCGCGATATCGAGCGCCTGCTCAACCGCGAAGTGCCCAAGCAGGTGATCGAAGGCTACGAGCCAGACCCCACCATCAAGGCCGAGCCGATCCCCAACGGTCGCAACGGCAACAACAATCGTGGCGCCCGCCCCGGCAATGGCGGTCGCAGCAACAGCGGTGCGCGCTCTGGCAATCCCCGCAGCGGCAATGGCAACAGAAGCGGCAACGGCGGCAACAGCAACGGCAACAACCGCCGCTCTAATGAGTCTGGCCCGAGCCGACGCACCGGCAGCGGCCCCAGAGCCAGCCAGGGTCGCTAACGCCCGGCTTGATTAACAGCGCGCAAACAATGCCGGAGTGGTGCCAAGCCCTCCGGCATTTTTTTTGACTGAAATTCACACAGCGCGTAGGTTGGGCTGAGGAACGAAGCCCAACAAATCCACCCGACCATCCCCACTCGCCCGCTCACACAAACGCACCGAGAACACCATGAAACGCTACGTCCTGCTCGATACCGCCCCGATCCCCAACAACGGCGGCGCTTTGTGCCTGTACGAATACGGCGAGGATTTTGTGATCAAGCTCGAAAGCGGCAAGGGCGGGCAGTTGATGAACACCCGCATGCACGGCTCCGAGGATGCCCTGGGAGAAATCCCGTGTAAAAAGGTCGCAAGTCGCAAAGACGCGCGGGTGCTGATCGGCGGCCTGGGCATGGGCTTTACCCTCGCCTCGGCGCTCAAACACCTGGGCAAAAACGCGATTGTTGAAGTGGCTGAATTGGTGCCCGGCGTGATCGACTGGAATCGTGGAGCGCTGGGAGCGAGAGCTGGTAACCCCATGGACGATCCCCGCGTTAGCGTACTGAACGAGGATGTGGCAAAAATCCTGCAAGCTCAAGCCAATGCCTATGACGTGATCATGCTCGATATCGACAACGGACCCGAAGGCCTCACCCACAGCGCCAACAGCTGGCTCTATTCCTTTGACGGTCTCGCCGCCTGCGCGCGGGCACTAAGGCCAAAAGGCATACTCGCTATCTGGTCAGCCAGTGCTGACAGCCAATTTTCCAACCGCTTGCGCAAGGCCGGGTTCAGGGCGGAAGAGGTTAGGGTGTACGCCCATGGCAACAAGGGTACGCGGCATACTATTTGGGTTTGTGAGGTTTTGTAGTAGAGGGTTTTTAGCGGGGAATAGTTTAATAGCGGGATATTGGCTCCCATAATCAATCCGTGTTTTATCACCAATGGCTTTCAGTATCAGTCAGTTAAAATCTAACCCAATGATTCTTGAGATACTGATCGTCAAATCGCCAATCGAGTCTGACCCCGTTGCTCTTCTATTTCGCACGAAGTAAGCGGCGATAAACCGTCCGTCTCCAAAAGCCCGCCACTCGCCAAATGACGTGCAACTGCTATTGTCACCACACACGCAGATCAATTAGACTCGATTCACGAAATGGGACGGCAAGGATGCGACTTTTTGGCCAAGTGCTGATTAACCTCGGGTCTGATGCCAAAAATATAAAAGGGAAGATATTTCTATGCGTACCGCTTTACTCTCCGCTCTTCTTGCTGTTGCGCTTGTCCTCACCGGCTGCACCCATACCGACCAGGTAAAAAGTGTCGGCCAGCTCAAACAAACCTCCGGGCAAAAACCCGCCATCATCGTCATGCCCATCGACGTTGAACTCAGTATCCTCACCGCCTCGGGCCTGATGGAACCCCAGGCTGAGTGGACCCAGAGCGCAAACCAGTTCATCTCCGAATCCCTGAAAAACGAGCTGTCCAAGCGTCGCACCAACCTCGTCCCCTACAATAGGGCCAACAGCAACAGCGACCCCACTCTGGCTCAGATTGAGCGGCTCCATGAAGCGGTCGGTTTTGCGGCTATGGCTCATCATGTTGGCCAAGCCAAGCTACCCAGCAAGCATGGCCGCTTTGATTGGACCCTGGGAGATGATGTCAGGGAGCTCAAGAAGGCCACCGGCGCCGATTACGCCATGTTCGTCTTTATTCGCGACAGCTATTCCAGCGCTGGTCGAGTGGCACTCCAGGTTGGTGCCGCTCTGCTCGGGGTCGGCGTTCACGGCGGCTACCAGGTAGGCTTCGCTTCCATGGTAGATTTGGAAACCGGCGAGATCGCTTGGTTCAACTTCCTCTCCAGTGGCGCCGGCGACTTGAGAAAGCAGGAAGCTGCTGACAAAACCGTCACCGCACTACTCAAAGGCCTGCCCGAGGCCTAAGCCATGACCGCAGGCAAAGCAATTTCCCGACTGCTGGTTGCTCTGAGCGTAAGCGGTTTGTTGGCCAACCCCCTGGTGGCCGCGCAAACCTACACTCCGGTGTTCCAGCCAGGTTACCGCCCAGCCCCCGATACCGATGAGGGCGGCTTCTGGTACCAGGTGGATAAAGTTGAAAGGGATGTCGCTCGTTCACCCCAGCTGGTTACTGATCCAGAACTCAATCGTTACGTGAATGACCTGGTGTGCAAGCTGGCGGGAGATTATTGTTCGGGCATTCGGGTTTACATCATCAAAAATCCCCACTTCAACGCCAGCATGTATCCAAACGGCATGATGCACGTCTGGACAGGATTATTACTCCGCGCAGAAAACGAAGCCCAGCTTGCAGCAGTGCTCGGTCACGAAATCGGACACTACCTGCGATCCCACCAGATCGACCGATGGCGCAGCCTGAGGAACGGCGCCTCTGCCGCCATTTTTTTGGACATGGTGCTGACAATGGGTCTGGCCACCATGGCGGTAGCCAGTGGTGCCTCCGCCTTTGGTCGCGACCAGGAGATCGAAGCCGATCAGTTCGGCATGGACTTGATGACCAAACAAGGCTACGAACCCAACGAGGCCGTCAACCTCTGGCGGTACGTCAATGCGGAACAGGCCGCCGACAAAAGCAAAACCGGGCACAGTATTTTCTTCGCCACCCATCCCCAACCCAAGCAGCGCATAGAAAAACTGGAGGAGACTGCCCGCGCAGTAACCCAACACAAGCAGTCTGAGTTCGTCAGCGCCGAGCAAAATTACCTGTCGGCCATTACCCCGCATTACCTGGAATTCATGGAAGATCACTTCGAACTTCAGGAGTACGAGCAGACCGAACTGTTGTTGCTCAAACACCAGCAACTGGGTTACCCCCAAGGCCAGATCGACTTTTTCCGCGGGCGGTTGGCCATGCTGCAAAAAGGTGCCGATTTCCAGGCCAGGGCCGAAACCGCCTTCCTTGCCAGCATCGACACTGCTGCAGCGCCCGCCGAAACCTACCGGGAACTCGGATACCTCTACCTGAAATCCAGGAAGAATCAGGAAGCCGCCACCATGTTCCACAAATACCTGGACTCTCAGCCAGACGCTTCCGACAGAAAAATGATCGAGTTCTACCTGTCACCCATAGGAAATGCCCATGAATAAAGTTCTACCCGCCCTGATCCTCACTCTCAGCGCCCTGCTGCTGGCCGCCTGCCAACCCTACTCCCTGGTGCGCGCCAACAATCCGGTCAAGCTCAACGGCTACTCCGTCACGCCGGGAGAAGAATGGAACAAGGCCTCCTACAAACTGGGCCCCAAGGCCGTCACCTGGACTTCCAACGGCGAAGTGCTGGACCAACTGATCCTGATCGGTGATATCGGCAGCGGCGAAGCCCTGTTCAAGAACACCAACAAAAACCTGCCCATGCCGCCGTTCACCTCGGACATGATGCCTTTCGATGTGGAAACACTGGTCAAAACCAGCCTGAAGAACTCAGCCAACGGTGAAGTCGAGGTCAACACCGAAAACCTCCAGCCCGCCAATTTCGGCGGCAAATCCGGGTTCCGCTTCAATATTTCGTTTTATACCGCCAGCGGCCTGCTCAAATCTGGCGACGTGCTGGGCGCCGTCAAAGACGGCAAACTCTACCTGATGATCTACTCCGCCGCCGACCTGCACTACTACAAGAGCAAGCTGCCGGAGGTGGAGAAAGTGTTTGCCAGTGTGATTATTTGAGAAGAATTTAATGCGAGAGGCAGGAGCATTTTGTAGGCGGGACAGGTTAGCAGGTGCGGTGTAATACCCCGCCATTGTTCTGTATCGAGTCTGACCCCGTTGCTCATCGTTGCTCAGACCCCGTTGCTCAAACAGCGACTTGTCTCTCAGATTCGGATTCGAACAGGTTCAAGGTGTCTGAAAATGCATTTACAGTGCGCACCCGGATGCGCATAATACGTGGGTGTATACACTTCAGGAAGACCAGATTATGGAACCCTTATTTGATCTGCGCGCCCCCAAAAAACCCACAAATCTCAGCTTGAACAGTGACTTGCTGGAAAAGTGCAGGGCCATGAACATCAACCTGTCGGCTACCCTGGAGCAGGCACTCGCAGAGAGGTTAGCCAAATCCAGGGCTGACAACTGGGCCGCTGAAAATAAAAAGGCCATACGAGCCTACAACGAGTTTGTTGAGGAAAATGGCTGTTTTGGTGATGAATACAAGGAGTTTTAATGGCTCAATTTGACGTTTACCAAAACCCCAGTCGAAACACCCGCAACGCTTATCCTTATATTGTGGATATTCAAAACCCGGTTATCGCGGATATTGCAACGAGGATCGTTGTTCCGCTTGGCAAGCAGCAAAACTTTAAAAACGAAAGTATGGCGGGCTTAACGCCCGAAATAGAATACGATGGAGAAAAGCTGTTACTGCTCATTCCTCAAATCGCATCAATTCCTGCAAAAACCTTGAAAGATCCCATCGGCTCATTAAGTCATCTTCGGAGCGAAATTGTCGCAGCATTAGACTTCGCTATCACTGGCGTTTAGTAATCAGCCACCGTCGCCTCAAAATTGGGTGCAACCACCAAGTCAGACGTGAGGTTTTGTAGGCGGGATAGGTTAGCAGGTGCGGTGTTGGCTGCTCCGATTTCATGTTTTGGAGACAATAGGAGAACAATACCCCACCTTTGCTTTGAATCGAGTCTGATCACGTTACTCCTGGAAGAGAAAAGTCAGGTGTAATGTCCACGGGCAAGGAGTTTTTACACTGACCCCGATATCCCCAAGCACGTACCGCCCAGAGCCGATGCAGTGAGAGACCTGATGCCAGCGTTTTTCGACCTGCTCGAAGCAGAAACCCAAACGCAGGTAAAGGTGGTGCTCGGCCATTTTATGTTTGTCTACATCCATCCATACATGGATGGCAATGGACGTATGGGCAGGTTTTTGATGAACGCCATGATGGCGTCTGGCGGGTATCCGTGGACCATCATCCCGGTGGAAAAGCGCAGCGAGTATATGAGCGCGCTGGAGGCTGCCAGTGTTGAGCAGGATATACAGGCTTTTACTGATTTTTTGGCTTTGCTGCTGGAAGAGCAAGATCAGGTGTAATGTCCACGGACAAGGAGTTTTTACACTGACCCCGATCTCGGATCTCTGCTGACCCCGATCTCTCCGGGGCAAGTTCTCGATTGAAGTGTTAGACCTCAGCCCGACTGAGCTACTCAACGAGCTTGTTCTCAACTGCATACATCTTGCCCTTCAACGTAATCTCGATATATGCAGGTGTCACTGCTTTGACGAGGCCGTCGGATTTGGCTTGCTCTAAGAGAATGTCCAGCATCGCTCGCGACCCGGGCCAGCGCTCGGCTATGTACTTATAAGGTATGTAGCCGCCATCGCGCATCTTCTCGAAGACGCCCATGAGATGTGTCATCAACTCCAGCAGTGCATCTCCGCTTCGTTTGACAGTTCCCGCAACTGGTTCGAACGGGCTTGTGGAAATCGCGGGCTTGACGAACAGTGGAGCGTTGTGAATAGATCGTGTTAGGTCGTCAAACGACTCCTCAAACTGATCTTCGCGTGAGAAATCCAAATACATCTTCGACTTCAGGAATGTGGGGACTAGGTGTGTTCCTTCCTGACGAACGATGGGGATAATCTTGTTGGAATCGACCCTCTTCATCAGGTCGGCGGTAACGATCATCTTTTCGTAGCCGACGCCGCCGGTTCCTGCATTTGCCTTTTCAACATACTTGTCCGTGCAAACCATGATGACGCGATCGGCACTTGCAAGATTTCGCTCCATGAAGAGCGGTATGTCGTCCCCAGGACCTAGATCCCATTGATCAAGCGCGGCGTCAACCCCAATCTTTCGCAATCTGGTCGCGAAGTCCAACACCCACTTCTTGTGCGCTTGGGAGTCGTGTGAGTACGAAACGAAGGCTTTTGGAATGGTCATGAGCTGGGCCGTGTGCGCAGTTGGTGGGATATGAGGTCTAACGCTTGCCTCAAGTGCGCGCTTGCGCGTCACTTTGAAGGCACTTGTTAAGCAGCACATGCATATGCGCCACTAATTAGATTCAGTTGCTCTTTCTAAAGCGCATGCCATGGGATCGCCTTCCAGAAAGGTCGCCAAATCTATATTCATAAAATAGTCTGAATGCATGGGTCTCTCTGGATCTAGATAAACCAATGTAACTCCCAGGCAAGACAGTATTTCATTAGGCACGAAGAATTGTAAGTATTTAGACTTTGTTAAAAAGTCTTCATATACATCTGGGCGAATGCTGAAAACAGAAACCTCATTTCGATCGTTCAGTTGCATACGCGTGTAAGCATATTCAAACCCATTGTGAATCGGGTCCGGTAGTACTATGCGAACGCGCACCCCTGCGTTGATGGGGGTTAACTCAACTGTAAATCCTAGAGCCGTGGCGTTCAGCGACGTAACTGCTTCTGCACCCGATGAGTTACCCGGGACTATTTGTTGAGCAGTGACATCAATACACCAAACTATTAATGCTATAAGTAGAACGCTGCGCATTCGATCTCCTGACTCGGGATGGACTATCAGTGCTGCTTAACAGCATGTTAATGAGGTAAAACTTACCTCATTAACAATATTAGAAGGTATACCTTTTAATCCCAGGTATCTATATTTCGCTAATTCCAATCCTTTGTTTATAAAGAAGAAAACATTAAAGCCTGGCATCGTGTCTCCGTTATAAGGTATCTGGCGCCGATATTCCAGGCTATAAAAGGTAGAAATAGACGAAGTTCCATCACGCCTGTCCAGGCGGATCAGTTTTGCTCTTCCACAAGCCAGCTCTTTGGCGAGGTTGGGGCCACTGGCTGCGCTGATGGCAGTGAAATCCTGAACTTCAGTCACCACAGGGTTCCTGCCCATCCCTTTGCGCGACAATCTCCTTCACATGCCGAATATGATCACGGTTTGTGCCAAACCCTCGCACCAGGCGCCCAGACTCAACCTGCTGAATAATATCCGCAACCTCTACTGTATTTAGCACCGGCTCCCTGAATGATTTGATATGGCGCAGATAACCGCCGCCCTGGGTCACATTCGCTGGCATGGCTGTTTTGAACGTGCTGTCACCTACAAATACCACCACCGAATGAATCTGCTTGTCGCTGAGGTCCAGCAATTGCTGCAGGGTTTTGAGGTGCTTGTAGTTTTGATGAAGGGGGTTCTGGAAGCGGTAGGAGCGGCGGTAGATCTTCTGGGTCCACTGCTTCTGTTGCGCGGCGCCGAAGATCCAGCCTTTCATGTTCTTGGTTTCCACCACAAACACGCCGAAGCGGGAGACGATGATATGGTCGATCTGGGTGGTGCCGCTGTCGCAGGGGAGGGTGACATTGTTGATCAGGTGGTACTGGTGCCTGTCGAGAAACAGGCGGGCAGAGAGGCTGACCAGATACTCCCCGAACTGGCCCTTGAACCAGGCCGTTCTGGCAATGATGACCGCCAGCAGCAGGGGCAGCAGGTAAATCAACAGACCCCCATAGTGGGCCAGTAATTGTTCCTTCACTATCTGAGTCAGATCCATAACCCGGCTTCCTGTGCCTGTGCGCCCGGCCTGCCAATGGTGTGATCAGCCGGTTTGCTGGCTGAAAGTGTACGCCCCAGCCGCTTGCCGTGCCACTGCGCTGTCGATGGGCGGGGCTGTTATGGGGATAGGTGGACAGCGGGCGGACGGACGCAGCGCGACTTGGCTTGGGAACAGCTGAGTGTATTCAGTCCCGAGCGTTGCCTGTCGGTGGCCAAGGCGCTAGTCTGAAGCGGCATTCACAGGGCCAGAGACTCTCTCGTAGCCACAGGACGACACCCCAAATGCTTACCCTTATAGCCCTTGTCACCGCCTTTCTCGCCGTGGTTACCCTGCTGCCCCTGTGGCGCAACGAGCACTGGCTGGTGCGCTCGATGGATTTCCCGCGCTTGCAGTTTCTGGTGCTGCTGGTGTTGCTGATTGCTTTCCAGCTGTTGCTGCTTGATCTGTCCGACCCGGCCAGTGTCGGGTTGCTGGCTGTGGCGCTGTTGTGCCTGGTTTATCAGAGCTGGTGGATCATCCCCTATTCACCCTTGTTTCCCTGCGAGGTGAAATCGTGCCGAGTCACTGATGCCGAGCGCTCCATCGCCATCATGACCGCCAACGTGCTGGCCTCCAACCGCAACGCGGCTGCACTGCTTGCCCTGGTACGGGACAGCAGGCCGGATATTCTCGTCACCCTGGAGTCGGACCAGTGGTGGCAGGCGCAGCTTGACAGCCTGGAGGGGGATTACCCCCATAGCATCAAGTGCCCGCTGGATAATCTCTACGGCATGCATGTCTATTCCCGCCTGCCCTTGAGCGATTGCCACACGGAGTTTTTGGTGGAGGACGACAAACCGTCGATGCATGCCCTGGCGACACTGCCGTCCGGCTGCGGGGTTCGCCTGCATTTTTTGCACCCCGCGCCCCCCAGCCCGACAGAAAACGACTCGTCATCACCCCGCGATGCGGAGCTGATCGTGGTGGGCAAGAGTGTGGCAGAGGCCCCAGGGCCGGTGATTGTCACCGGCGACCTCAACGATGTGGCCTGGTCGGAAACCACCCGCCTGTTTCGCAAGATCAGCGGCCTGCTCGACCCGCGGGTGGGGCGCGGCATGTTCAACAGTTTCCACGCTGATTACTGGTTCGCCCGCTGGCCGCTGGACCACCTCTTTCACAGCCACCACTTCACCCTGGCAAAGATGGAGCGCTTGCCTTCCTTTGGCTCCGATCACTTTGCCATTTATACCCGCCTGGTGTTTGAAGCCGATGGCGACCAGCAGGGCAATGGGCTGGAGGCGGAGCAGGAAGATTTGGCTCAGGCGCGGGAAAAGATCGACCAGCACGACGTGACCCAGGCGGATGTTCCCGAGCCCGGCGGTCGCGCACTCAATCCTTCCGTCCGCTATCCTCTGTCAGGGGCTGGTGGGACGATGGATTTCCGGGTGCCAGAGCGCATAATGTGCGCAGAAGTCAATTCAGCGGTGATTGAACCTGGCAGGGAGGGACGGGGTTAACCCTTTAAGGCAGAGCAGGGTCAGGCATATCAAGAGTACAGGCGCTACCCATACCCGGCACGGCAGGTGTGCATGAGCATTCCACCCAAGCCTTTTTTGGCTTATCAGCATCCCCTTGCGCAGTGGGGGATGATCATGCTGTTGCTGGCGGTGTTTTTTATTTACGCCAGTTACTCTGCTTATCAAAGGGAGTATGCCAAGGCCGAGCTTTCTGCCCGTGAAGCGGCGCAAACCTATGAGCTGCTGACGCTGGGTGTTGTCGAAGATCTCGACCGGCTGGTTGAGCGCGCCGGCAAGCAGTATCTCCACTACCCTCATGAACAGAATCGCTGGCTCACAGAGCAGGTGCTGCGCGAGCGCAGGTTTACCAACCCCCATATCATGGAGCTGCTGGTAACCGATGCCAGCGGCGCAATACAGGTGTGGACGGGCAGTGGGCCTGCCCCTGATATCGCCAGCAGCAGCTATATTCGTCACCACCTCGACAATCCCGACAGCGGTCTTTTTGTCAGCGAACCCATGCAGTCTGGCAGGCATCAGGGCAGGTGGAGTATCGCGCTGTCGCGGGCTATACATGCCGGGGATGGCAATTTGATGGGTATAGGCGTGGCCATAGTTGAGGTTGCAGCGCTGCAGCAGACGTTTGCACGCCTGCTCACCAATCCCGATCTGGCGGTATTTGTCGTTCATCAAAGCGGCAAGCTGGTGTTGCGCGTGCCGGTGATTGAGATGAACAGCGGCGATGATATTGGCTGGTACCTGGGTGCTGCGCTGCCGGTCAATGATCCGCAAGTGATTGATGTCGCCGCCAGCCTGGATGGCTCGCGACGCATTATCAGCCTTCGCCCCGTGACCGGTACCAGCCTGCTGGTGGGCGGTACCTCGAATCTCGAAGAGGCGCTGGCCCAGAACAGATCGCGCCTCCTGTCATTGCTGGTGCTGTGGCTGATGATCAGCCTGCTGACCTTTGTGCTGGCCCGCAAGCTGGCCCAGGCCTTTGACCTCGAGCGTCGCTCACAGGCGCTCCATGCAAGCCTGTTTACCGGGGTATCCGATGCCATCTTTGTGTTGGGTGTGGAACAACGTGGCCGCCGTTTTCGCTATCTCACCCTCAACCCCGCCAGTGAACAGCGTGCCGGTATGCCAGCCAGCCAGATGATCGGCAGGACACCCTGGGATCTGCTGCCCGCAGACGTTGCCGAGCGCCTGATTGATCAGTGCCACACCTGTGTCAATGAAAGGCAGAGGGTCACCTTTGAGGAGCAGCTGGATATGCCGGAGGGGCGGCGTACCTGGATGACCACCCTCAACCCGGCGACCAATGACAGTGGCGAGATCAACCTGATTGTCGGCGTGGCCCGGGATATTACCGAGCAGTCGCGCCTGGTGACCCATCTGCAAAGTATCAACGAAACCCTGCCCGGCTTTGTCTACCAGCTGCAACGCGATCCCCGCGGCAAATTTCACTATCTCTATGTCAGTGATGGGGTGGAACCGCTGCTGGGTGTCAAACCGGCGGACTTGCTGGTTGATGCCAGTCTGTTGCTGGGCAACATCCACAGCGCTGACCAGGCGAGGGTACTTGAGGAGAGCATGGATGCCGCGGCTCGTGGTGTGATCAGGAACAGCCGCCTGCGCATGGAGCACCCTGATGGCCGTATATTGTGGCTGCAGGCCCACGATACGCCACGCAATCAGCCCGATGGCAGCATTGTGTGGACAGGTTACTGCTACGACATCACCGAACAGGTTCGCCTCGAGCAGGCCCTGCAGGACAGCGAAGCGAGTTTTCGCGCCTTTGTCGAAAACGCCAATGACATCATCTATACCCTGGCGGCGGATGGCACCCTCAGTTATGTGTCACCCAACTGGAAGGAAGCCCTGGGCCACCCTGTGGAGGAGGTGGTAGACCGCAAGCTGGCCGAGTTCCTCCATCCCGACGATGCCCACCTGTGTGATGATTTTCTTAAAAGGGTGATGGCCAACGGCACCAAACAACAGGGCATTGAATACCGGGTGCGGCACCGGGATGGCAGCTGGCGTTGGCATATTTCCAATGTCTCGCCCCTGTTTGACGGGGAGGGAAAAGTACTGAAGTGCCTGGGCATTGCCCGCGATATCACCAAGCGCCGCGCCGCCGATGAGCGCATTGCCTACCTGGCCCATTACGACCAGCTCACCGGCCTGCCCAACCGCGTGCTGTTTGCCGAACTGCTGGAGCGCGCCCTGCGCACGGCGCGCCGCGACAGCACCCGACTGGCGCTGATGTATATCGACCTCGACAAGTTCAAGCCGGTCAATGACCAGCACGGTCACGCCATTGGCGACCTGCTGTTGCATGAGGTGGCCAAACGCATGACCGATTGCCTGCGTGAGGTGGATGTGCTGGCCCGCATCGGCGGTGATGAATTTGTGGTGCTGCTGGAGGGAATTGAAAGCAACGACGACGCCCTGCTACCGGCCGGGAAAATCCTCGCTGAATTGCGCCGCCCTTTCATCATCAAGACGCTGGAGCTGGAAATCTCGTGCTGTATTGGTGTGGCGATCTACCCCGAAGGCGGCACTGACATGATTGAACTGATGCGCCACGCCGACGAGGCGATGTATGCCGCCAAGAATGCCGGGCGCGACAGGGCGATGATATTTGAGCCCTGGATGGCGACGGACAAGTCGCTTCCTGATAGTGGTCAATAACCTGGTAGGTTGGGTTAGCCTGAAAGGCGTAACCCAACAAAGTCTCGGGGCCTGTGAATGTTGGGTTACGGCTACGCCTAACCCAACCTACAAACTCAAAAAGAGAATCGCCCCAGCCTGCGACCGGCAAAGCTGGCCGCAGGTGGACGAGGGATATTACTTCGCGACAGCCTCCACCTGGATGCGCAGGGTAACGGTCATATCAAAACCGTAGTCCTTGCCCAGGGTAAGGCCGAAGGCGTCACGCTGGAATGTGCCGAGGGCATCGGCGCCACAGACCTGTTTTTTCAGCATGGGGTGCTCGATACATTTGAAATGGGTGATATCGAGCGCCACCGGGGCGGTGACACCGTGCAGAGTCAGGTCGCCCTTGAGGGTGGTGGGCGCGCCAGCGCTGAAATCCCCCAGCTTGCCGACGAATACCGCTTCAGGGTACTTGGCGGTGTTGAACAGCTCTTCGCTGACGGCTTTCTTGTTCATCTCGGCGTGGCCGAAATCAACGCTGTTGACATCGACAGTGACGTTGACGCTGCCGGTTTGCGCGTCGCTGTCGAGCACTACAGTGCCGCTGCTGGTGTTGAACTTGCCGCGCCAGATGGAAATCCCCATATGGTCCGCTTCAAAGCTGGGGTAGGTGTGGGCGGGGTCAATATCGTAGGTGACCGGGGCGGCGATGGCAGCGCCGCTGGTCAGCAGGCCCGCGAGGGCCAGGGTTCGGATCAGTTGCATGGGTATTGTTCCTGGTGATTCAGTGGGCAATGATTCAGGGGGGCCGTGTCGGGCAACTTGCGGGCCTGCTGGCAATCAAGGCTAGTTGTATTCAGGGCTGGGCCTGGTGGAAATAGCGCACATGAAGGGTGCCGTTCTCGAACTTGTAGGTTTCGAGGCTGGGGGTGGTGACCACGCCATTGGGGGTTTTCATGTGGTTGAGGATATGGGTGGCCGCTTCGTTGCCGTTAACCAGCAGCAGTACCACTTCGGTGGGGCACTTGTTGCCGTACTGTTCCCACATTTCGTCGAGCTCGACCCAGCCGTCGCGGGGCGGTTTGCCGACATATTCAATGGTCAGGCCATTGGGGGCGATCTTGCGGAATTCGCCGAGCATTTCTTCAAATTTGCCCTCGCTCCACAGTCGGTATTGCGCGCGCAGGAAGGTTTCGATGGTTTTTGCGTCTGGAGTGCTCATGGTGCTTATGCCTTTTATTGTTGATTGATGGGAGTGATTTAGCGCCTGGGCCTGTGCTGTCAGCCCGTGGCGATACCCTATCAAACACTGTCTTAGAAGGCGATAGCGGGTGGATGATTTCTAGCTCGCCTGTCCTGTCGATTGCCAGCACAGTGGCTTGTGCCTAGAATCGAGCCAGCCGTTCAAGGGGGGAACCAAGTGGAATTTCTCAATGCACTCTATCAATCACTCTGGCGGGTGCAGCAGCAACTGCCAAAACCGGTGTCACGCTCCCTCTACAAACGCATGGCGCGGCGGGGGATCGCGCCGGATTACCCTTTTGTGACGGATTTTTACGGGGTGACCTATCGCGGCAACCTCAGCAACAATATCGATTTCAATATCTATTACTACGGCGCCTTTGAAAAATCCCTGCTGCATTTTATGGGCGAGACTCTCCAGAACATTGCCCCCGAGGGCGGCGTTTTTGTCGATGTCGGCGCCAATGTCGGCCAGCATTCACTCTATATGCAGCGCCTGGCCAAAACCGTCATTGCCTTCGAGCCCTATGAGGCAGTGCGCAGGCAACTGCTCGACCAGGTCCACGCCAATGGTATCAGCCATATCGAGGTGCAGGCGCTGGGCCTGAGCAATGAGAATGCCCGCCTGCCGTTTTATGCACCCACCGGCAGCAACGAGGGGATTGGCTCCTTTGATGCCAGCACCCTGGACAAGGGCAATCGCCTGATTGGCGAGCTGGAACTGGTGCGCGGCGATGATTTTTTTGCTGCCCGCAGTGATCTCACCATCGATTTGATGAAAATCGATGTCGAGGGGTTTGAAAAACTGGCGCTGGAGGGGCTGCAGCAAACGCTGGCCAAAAACCGCCCGCTGGTGATCTGCGAAATCACCTATGACACGCCGCTGTCGTTCCAGTCGCTGGCACAGATCCAGGCGGTGTTTCCCGACAATTACCACCTGCTGACCTTTGATACCCGCAAGCCCGACGGCAGCAAGGCGCGGCGTCGCGAGGCGCGGGCACGGGCATCAGGCGCGTGGAAAATCATCCCTTACGACAAGCTGCTGCACAGCGGCCAGGACGATATCATCGCCTGCCCGGCGGAATGGCTGGACAAACTGCCGATGGAGAGTGCCGGGCGCTAGACGGGATTGTTTGGCACAGGACAGATGGCACACATTTCGGACGCCCCCTGGTGGTTTTCGCCCCACAGTGGGCCACAGCGCCACAATCAGTGTTGTCAGCGCCGGGGCATCCACCTATTCTCAGTTCTCCCCCTAATCCATAACAACAGGAGTACCCCATGTACGGGTCAGACTTGTATCCGAAAACCCACTGTGAAGTGACAGTCGATGGCCTCAGCGGCCTCGACCGCCTGCTTGCCATCGAACAGATCAAGCGCACCAAGGCCTTCTACTGCTTCAGCATGGACACCAAGGACTGGGATGGTTACCAGAACGTGTTTACCGACGATGTGGTGCTCGAAGTGCCCTCCCACGGCATGGGCGATGAAGCGGCGCGGGTGGAGGGCGCGTCAGCCGTGCGCAAGCATGTGGAAGATGCTGTTGGCAATGTGGTGACCACCCACGAATGTCATACACCGATTATCGACTTCACCTCCGCCACCACGGCCAATGTGGTGTGGGCGATGGAGGATATGCTGCGCTTTCCCGCCGGGGCGCCTGTCACAACACTGCATGGTCTGGGGCACTATTTTGAGCAGTATCGACAGGTTGACGACGGCAGCTGGCGCATCAGCCATGTGCGACTGGAACGGTTGCGGCTGGAGGTGACCAAGGATTGAGTCGGCTTTAAACCGGGTTGTCTGTTAAAAAATAGCCCGGCTCTGGGGGCGATCTTTGCGGCGCCCGCAGACTTTCAGTCTGTGCCTCGCGGTTCGGAGAAACGTTTCCCGCCAATCCACTCGATGACTTTCTGGCGACAAGGCAGGAAGTCATCTGAGTCTGTGCCAGTCCGATACTCAAGTCTCTCGTCTTGCCGATCTTTTGATTCTGCTGTGTTGACCTGTTGTGAACGTGCCTGCGGATGCAGGGTCACAGTAAGCTGCATGAGTGGCATACTGGGTAGCAAATCCATACTGTTGATCCGGCACGAATTAAACGTGGATACCGTTCGGCCTGAGCCTGTCGAAGGCCTGTGCTTCGACAGGCTCAGCATGAACGGACTCACAGGCTCAGCACGAACGGACTCTCGAATAAAACGTGCCGCATCAATAGTACTGCAACCCGTGATTAAAGGAGCTTTGCCTAATGCTATGGGTACTTGTGCTGCATATTTGCGCCCTGTTGCTGTGGTGTGCGGCCCTGCTTTACCTGCCGGTGCTGGTCGCCGGCCTCCATGCCCGGCGCGCCGATATGGACGAGTCGCTGGCTCTGCGGCGCCCCTTCAATACCCTCGAACGCTTCGTGTTTACCCACCTGGCCACCCCGGCAGCGCTGGTGGCGATCATGTCCGGCACTTTGGTGTTCGTGCTCAACCGCAGTGTCGATGCCTGGTTGATGGTCAAGCTCACCCTGGTGGTCGGCTTGGTGGTGTGTCACACCCTGGTGGGGTTGCTGGTGTTGCGGGCGGAGATGCCTGATGTTGCCAGTGCACGCATGGGGCTGTGGTGCGGTGTGCTCGAAGTTGTCCTCTCTGTGCTGATGCTGGGCATTTTGTGGGTAGTGCTGAGCAAGTCATCCGTGGCGTGGCTGTCGTGACCTGTTGCACGCCGGGGCGGCTGCCAGGTTCAGGGCGGGGTCTCATCGGTGTCGACACCGACGCCGTACTCGTAGACCAGCTGGCCACCGAGAATGCCGGTCACGGCAATCAACAGGCCTGTCAGCAGCGACAGGTAAAGCCCCCAGGGCACAACCTGCGCAACTCCCTGCTCGAAGCGCAGCAGCCAGTTGAGGGTGGCGAGGGACAGCAGCATCACCGCCAGGATGGCGTGACACC
>LADM01000028.1 GCA_000961645.1 Gammaproteobacteria bacterium BRH_c0
GGTCGCCATGGCGGCCATGTATACCGCCAACCACCTCGGCTCGGTAAAGGCCATCCTCTGTCTCACCGAGACCGGCAATACCCCGCTGTGGATGTCGCGCATTCGCTCCGGCATACCCATCTACGGTATTTCGCGCCAGAGCCCTGCGCTGCGCGCCATGTGTCTATACCGCGGCGTAATTCCCATGCCGGTGCCGGATCAGACCAGCAACATCGACGCCACCCTGTCCGCCGCCATTGAGACCCTCAAGGGCACCGGCGCACTCCAGCCCGGCGACAAGGTGCTGACCACCTACGGCAATGTGTTCGGCAAGATGGGGGAGACCAATACCCTGAAGATTATTACCGTGGATTAGCGACTTGCCGTCTCTCGTTCCCCGTTTCCCATTACCCTATCTGTCCCTGGGAAATGAGAGGCGGGAGAAGGGAGAGATTTGAGTCTGCGCTTTTCCATGTAGAATACGTCCCCTATGAATAACCGCTTCCCCACCAACTCTGTAGGCCTGGTCAAGCCGCGGATCATCCACTTCGAGGAACCCCTCGAGCTGGCCTGTGGCCGCATCCTGCCGCACTTTGATCTGGTGGTGGAAACCTACGGAGAGCTGAATCGGGCGGCCAGCAATGCGGTGTTGATCTGTCATGCCCTGAGCGGCCATCACCACGCCGCCGGTTTTCACACCCCGGAGGACAAAAAACCCGGCTGGTGGGATGAGTATATCGGCCCCGGCAAACCCATCGACACCAACCGCTTTTACGTAGTGGCCCTCAACAATATCGGCGGCTGTCATGGCAGTACCGGGCCGCGCGCCATCAATCCCGCCACCGGCAAAGCCTGGGGCCGCGACTTTCCGCCCCTGCGGGCGCGGGACTGGGTACACAGCCAGTCGCGTCTGGCGGCCAAGCTGGGCATCAGCCAGTGGGCCGCGGTGGTGGGCGGCAGCCTGGGCGGCATGAACGCCATGCGCTGGGCGCTGGAATACCCCGACCGGGTGCGCCACTGCGTCGCCATCGCCTCGGCCATGAAACTCAGCGCCCAGAACATCGCCTTCAACGAGATCGCCCGGCGCGCCATCAAGTCCGACCCCGATTTCCACAATGGCGATTACCTCAGCCACGGCACCCTGCCGCGCAACGGCCTGGCCCTGGCGCGCATGATCGGTCACGTCACCTATTTGTCCGACGAGTTGATGGGCACCCGTTTTGGCCGCGAACTGCGCAGCGGCACCTTCGAGCGCGGACTTGATGCCCCCATTGAATTTCAGGTAGAGAGCTACCTGCGTCATCAGGGCGACTCGTTTTCGGAGATTTTCGACGCCAATACCTACCTGCTGATGACCAAACTGCTGGATTATTTCGATCTGGCGCGGGAGTACGGGGATGACCCGGTGGCGGCCTTCAGCCACGCCCAGTGCAAATTTCTCGTCGTGTCCTTTACCACTGACTGGCGCTTTTCGCCGCAGCGCTCGCGGGAGATCGTCGATGCACTGATCGCCGCCAACAAGGATGTGGTGTACGCCAATATCGAGTCCGATATGGGTCACGATGCCTTTCTGCTGCCCAATGCGCGCTATGAAGGGGTGTTCAGGGCCTATATGGACAATGTCGCCCGCGAAGCAGAGCAACTGGTGAGGAACGCGTGATGTTGCAGCCGGAACTCGACATAGTGCAAAAGTGGATCACCCCCGGCAGCCGCGTGCTCGACCTCGGCTGCGGCGACGGCATGCTGCTACAAAGCCTGGGCAGCAGTCACCAGATTGAGGGTTACGGACTGGAGATCGATCCCGAGCGCATTACCGCCTGTATCGCCAAGGGCGTGAACGTGATCGAAACCGATATCAACAAGGGTCTTGCGCACTTTCCCGACAAAAGCTTCGAAACCGTGCTGATGACCAACTCCCTGCAGGCCCTGATGCGGCCGGACCGCACCATCGAGGAGATGTTGCGCATCGGTCGCGAGTGCGTGGTTACCTTCCCCAATTTTGGCAATATCCGCGCCCGCACTTACCTCGGGGTCAAAGGGCAGATGCCGGTGACCAAACAGCTTAGCTACCAGTGGTACGACACCCCCAACATTCATTTCTGCACGGTGAAGGATTTTGAGACACTGTGCCTGGAAAAAAACATCAGCATTATTCATCGCGCCACGGTTTCGTCCCACGCCATCGACAGGCAACTGATGGGAATCTGGCCTAATCTATTTGCTGAGACGGCTATTTACCATCTCAGCAAATAAACACGATAGGAGTACGTCCATGAAACCAGCACTACACACCATCCTGACGATAGCTACCGCCCTGCTGCTCGGAGCCGTCCTTGTCGGCTGCGGCCAGGGTCGTCAAAGCAGTGAACCCACGGACGCACCCGCCGCCAAGCAGCCCTACTCCGAGTTTGGCGATACGCGTATCTATCACTCCACTTTCAACAGCAGTTTTCTCGAGCCTCAAATCGCTGCCACCTACGGTATTGTCCGGGGCGACGGCAAGGGGCTGGTCAATGTGTCGGTGATTGTCGACGGTGAACCTTCAGGCACACCGGCAACAGTCAGCGGCACCGTCACCAACTTGCTGGGTCAGCTGCAAAGCCTGGACTTTTCTGCAGTGCGGGAAGGGGATTCGGTCTATTATCTGGCGCCGTTCAACTTTACCCATGAGGATCAACTGACCTTCAACCTCGAAGTCAGCGCCGACAGCGATCCGACTCCCCACCAAATCGAGTTCAAGCGCACCATGTACCGGGACATGTAAGGTCCATGACTACGTCGGGCGTTCTGTCCATCCGCCAGGTAGTGCTGGCCAGCGGCAACGCCGGCAAGCTCAGGGAATTCCAGTACCTGCTGGCGGACCAGGGCATAGATGTGGTGGCGCAGTCGGACTTTGACATTGCCGGTGCGGAGGAAACCGGGCTCAGCTTTGTCGAAAACGCCATCATCAAGGCGCGCCACGCCGCCCGCCTCACGGGCTTGCCCGCCATTGCCGATGATTCCGGCCTGGCGGTGGATTTTCTCGACGGCGCGCCGGGGATTTATTCCGCGCGCTTTGCCGGTCCGCAGGCGCAGGACCGCGACAACTACGCCAAACTGCTGGAGCTGCTCAAGGGTGTTGACGAGAACGAGCGCACTGCCCGCTTCCACTGCCTGCTGGTCTACATGCGCCACGGCGATGATCCCACACCACTGATCTGCGAGGGTCGCTGGGAGGGCGTGATCAGCAAAAAGCCCAAGGGCAGCAACGGCTTCGGTTACGACCCGGTGTTTTTTGTGCGCGAACAAGGCTGCACCGCCGCCGAGTTGCCCGCAGAAGTCAAAAACACCCTCAGCCACCGCGCCCGAGCCATGCGCCAGCTGCTGGAAAAACTGGGGCGCCATTGATCGTCACTGCAATAGACGAACCAGCTATCGAGCCCACAATCGAGCCATTCATGCTGCAACTGCCACCCCTCGCCCTCTACGTGCATATTCCCTGGTGTGTGCGCAAATGTCCCTACTGCGATTTCAACTCCCATGAGCCACAGGGGGCGATTCCCGAAGAGGACTATCTGCGCGCCCTGATCGCCGACCTGCAAACGGAGCTGCCCAACGTGCAGGGTCGCCAACTGCACTCCATCTTTTTTGGCGGCGGCACCCCCAGCCTGTTTTCTCCCCGCGCCATTGGCGCCATTCTCGACGCTGCGCAGCGGCTTATCGGCTTTACAGAGGACATTGAAATCACCCTCGAGGCCAACCCCGGCACGGTGGAGCAGGCACGTTTTGCGGGTTTTCGCAGCGCCGGCGTCAATCGCCTGTCGATCGGCATCCAGAGCTTCGACAATGCCCAGCTGGCGCGACTGGGTCGCATCCACGACCGCGCCGCCGCGATCAGCGCTGTCCACGCCGCCCGCGCTGCCGGATTTGACAACTTCAACCTCGACCTGATGCACGGCCTGCCGCAGCAGACTCCGCAGCAGGCGCTGGCAGATATCAACCTCGCCATCGACCTCCATCCCGCCCACCTGTCGTGGTACCAGCTCACCATCGAGCCCAACACTGTATTCCACAAGCGCCCGCCCACACTACCGGAGGAGGATATCCTCGCCGATATTCAGCAGGCTGGTGAGGAGACCCTGGTCAGCGCCGGTTTCGGCCAGTACGAAGTTTCCGCCTGGGCCCAACCTGCTCGACAATCGCACCACAACCTCAACTACTGGCAATTCGGCGATTACCTCGGCATCGGTGCCGGTGCCCACGGCAAAATCACTCTCCCCGCCCAGCAGCGCATTTTCCGCACCAGCAAAACCCGCGCTCCCGCTGACTATCTGGCGCGAACCGGGAGCTGGCTGGCCAGCAGCGACGCGGTTGCTGCCGACGAGTTGCCGCTGGAATTCCTGCTCAACGCCCTGCGCCTGGTGGAGGGCGTCCCCACTCATCTCTACAGCGCCAGAACAGGGCTGGATTTCACTTTACTGGCGCCACAGTGGAATGCGCTCGTACAACAGGGTCTGTTGACCGCTCCAGAGCGCAGATTGGCCACCACAGCCCAGGGCATGCGCTACCTGAATGCCGTGCTGGAGCGGCTGGCTGACTGACCCGACCATTTCCTCACTGCAGTTCGCCTCAATTTACCCGCTGCGGAAAATGGCACAAATTTAACATCTGCGTCCTTTTAGACAGGCTTGCGCAATCGGCCATTTGCCCTATAGTGACCTGCTCCCATAACCCATAATTCAGACAGGAAACCTACAGCATGACCTCTCTCAGCACAGAAGACCGGCTGGAAATTGCCGATCTGTTCGCCCGCTATGTCCACACCGTTGACAGCAACCAGCCCGATGCCTGGGTCTCCCTCTTTACCCCCGACGGAGCCTTCGACATACCCGGCCTGATGCGCATGCAGGGCCCGGATGAATTGCGCGGCATGGTGGCCACTGTGGCAACCCAGGGTGGCGGCAAGTGGCGCCACCAGATCACCAATATTCTCGCCGAGCCGGGCAGCAGCGACGATGAAGCGACTGTGAAGGCCTACGGCCTGGTGACTGACTGGGGCAATGGCGGCCAACCCATGGTATTTACCGATTACCGAATCACCTTGCGCAGGGTCGGCGGGGCCTGGCGCATTGCCGAGTTGATTGCCGGAGGGCCAGGTTAAGGTTTTGCCTGAATTCAAGGCCCGGCCTGGCGCGCGACCTTTTTATTGCCTCCCATTCGGCCCCAGGCTATTGATTCTGATCAGCAAACCAGGCTTTTTAATTTGAGCCGCACGACTTGCCGTCGTAGTATACTCACTGACCGTTAAGTTACCTGTTCCTGCCAGCGTGGTCCCCAAGACTGGCCATGGGTTGTGAAAACAGGTACCTGGGCGATTCCTGGCCAGACTTGGCTGAAGCACTGCATAATATTTAAAGAGGTTCACCCCCATGAGCGCAGCAGATTATCCATTGCCATCCCACGTGCCACCAGAGCTGGCGATGGAATTTCCCCTCACAACCCGCAAGATTGCCTACGAAAACCCGCACAAGGTTATCGTCCCCCAGTTGCACAAGGGCCCGGACATTATCTACGCCACCAATATCTTCCCCGTTGCCCCTGGCGGCGGCTGGGTATTGCGCCGCGCCGAAGACATGAAGCGGGTTTACGAGGACAACGAGAACTTCATCAAGAAGGGCAATGCCCAGTTTGCCTCCATGATCGGCGAAAGCTGGGACGTGATCCCCACCGAGCTCGATCCCCCCAAGCACACCGCCTTCCGCCGCGCCCTGGAACCGGTCTTTTCCCCGCGCCGCATGGCGGAGCTTGAAAGCAAGGTCAGCGGCCGCGCCGAAGAGCTCATCAGCAAGTTCAAGAAGAAAGGCCATGTGGAATTCATCAAGGATTTCGCCGTGCCCTTCCCGGTCAGCATTGTGCTCGACCTGCTCGGCCTGCCCC
>LADM01000086.1 GCA_000961645.1 Gammaproteobacteria bacterium BRH_c0
GAGAGTCCGTTCGTGCTGAGCTTGTCGAAGCACTGTCGCCAGGCCTTCGACAGGCTCAGGCCGAACGGCATTCACGTTTAATTCGTGCCGAATCAATAGGCATATAGAGCAAGCACTCCCACGCAGGAGGGTGGGAGTCAGGAATCACATTTCCTGTCTCACCTTTCCCATCTCCCCCTAGCGCCCCTGCTTCACCGGCGCCGTTTCGCGCAGGAATACCACCACAATCAGCCCCAGGCTCATGCCGCCGGCGGCCAGTGTCAGAATATGCTGAATGCCATAATTCTGCGCCACAAAACCGGCCACGGCGGGCACGATGCCACCGCCAAACACTTCACCGATACCCACCACCAGGCCCGATGCGGTTGCCATCAGGGTGGCGGGGACTGACTCCACCGTGAGCGGGCCTACCGTCAGGGTAACGTTGGAAAACACGCAGAACATCACGATAAAGACCAGGGCAAACAGCAGGCCCGGATCGTTACCCACCGTGCGCAAAGTCAACAGGGCGCACACTGCCACGATCACACCGAAGGCAAGAACCGGCCTGCGGCCAAACTTGTCGGACAGGCCCGGCAATACCAGGTTGCCCGCGCTGCCGCCAAAACCGATGGCAGACATCACAAAACCCATCTCGCCCAGACTCAGCCCCAGATGATCCATCAGGTAGCTGGGCATAAAGGCGCCCATCACCGTCACCACGGTCAGCCAGCAGAACATGCCGCAGATATTGAGGGGCACATTGCGGTACTTGAACACATCCTGCCAGCGGTGCGGGGTGGCGTCGTGGGTCTGGGTATGGGCTGCCGCCGCCTGGGGGCTGGGGTTGCGAATCACCTTGTACATCAGGTAGGCGACAATAAAACCCGGCAGGGAGACCAGTACAAACACCCAGCGCCAGGAAGGCACCACCGCCAGCAGCTGGGTGACGATCAATGGCGCGAGGCCCAGCCCCACCAGCGCCACCATATTCTGCTGGATACCGAGATTCAGCCCGTGGCGGCTGGGCTTGCTGGCATCGAGGGTGGCGACGATGCTCACCGGGGTAAAGGCGCCTTCGGCAAAACCCATCAGCGCGCGGATCAGCAACAGGCTGATAAGCCCTACTGCAAGGCCACTTACTCCGGCCAGCAGGGAAAAGATGATCACCGCCGGGATCAGCACAATGCGGTGACCAATGCGGTCCGCGAGGCGCCCGCTGAATATGGCGGAAATGCCCCAGGTCATGGCCAGGATGCCGGAGATCAGGCCAATGTCCTGATAGTCCAGATTCAGGTCTTTCATCATCACCGGGAACAGTGGCTGGATCATAAAGCGATCCAGTCCCACCAGGCCGAAGCCGATGGACAGCAGCGCAACCGCGCGCCATTCGTAGCGGGTATCCCAGGATTTTTTTTCAGGGTCAGTCATGGGGCGATTCCTTGTTATTGTTGGTTATCATTGTGGTTTTTTAGTGCCAGAGCGCAGCGCCTTCACTGGCACGGGAGTTTAGCGCAACAGCCGCAAGGGCTGCTATTGTCAATTATCGGTGCACATGACGGCTCAACCCCGGCCCCAGATACCACCCTTGGGGAGAAGCCACACTGGGGGGCTTTATTGGCCGTGCAAGCCTTGCTATGGTTCGAGCCTGAATTGGCCGGGCCAGCAGACCTCCCTGTGGATACCGGATCAACCTTTGCTACTCACCCCAACTCACAATTAAAAGGAAAACCCCGTGAGCACCGATATCCAGCCATTTACCCTCGATATTCCCCAGACCCAGCTCGACGACCTGAAAAACCGCCTAGCCAACACCCGCTGGCCCGAGCAGGAGACCGTCTCCGACTGGACCCAGGGCGCGCCGTTGGCCTCCGTAAAACGCCTGTGTGACTACTGGCTCAACCACTATGACTGGCGCCGCTGCGAAAAACAGCTGAACGGCTTTGGCCAGTTCAAAACGGAAATCGACGGGCTGGAAATTCACTTCCTGCATATTCGCTCGCCCCACGCCGACGCCCTGCCGATGATCATGACCCACGGCTGGCCCGGTTCGGTGATCGAGTTCATGAACGTTATCGGCCCGCTCACCAACCCCACTGCCCACGGCGGCGATGCCAAAGACGCCTTTCATCTGGTGATCCCGTCGCTGCCGGGCTTTGGCTTTTCCGGCAAGCCGACCGGCACCGGCTGGGGCATCCACCGCACGGCCAAGGCCTGGGTTGAGCTGATGGCACGGCTTGGCTACGATAACTTTGTCGCCCAGGGCGGCGACTGGGGCGCAGGTGTGACCACCGCCATCGGCACCATCAATCCGCCCCAGTGCAAAGCCATCCACCTCAATATGCCCCTGGTGCAGCCCAAGCCCGAGGATATGGCCGATCTGACTCCCGCCGAGCAGAAAGCCCTCGGCGACATGCAGCACTACCAGGACTGGGAATCGGGCTATTCCAAGCAGCAGGCCACCCGGCCCCAGACCCTCGGCTACGCCCTGGTGGACTCCCCCGTCGGCCAGGCGGCGTGGATCTACGAAAAATTCCACGGCTGGACCGACAATAACGGCAACCCCGAGGATGCCCTGAGCTACGACCAGATGCTCGACAACATCATGCTCTACTGGCTCACGGCCAGCGGCGCCTCCTCCGGCCGCCTGTACTGGGAAAGCTTCAAGGACATGTTTACCAATCCCCTCGATATCGCCGTGGGCATTTCCATTTTCCCCCGCGAGCTGTTCCGGCCTTCGAAGCGCTGGTCCGAGCGGGTGTATAAAAACCTGATCCACTGGAACGATGTGGACAAGGGTGGTCACTTTGCTGCCTTTGAGCAGCCGGAGCTGTTTGTGAATGAAGTGCGTACCTGTTTTGGCAAGGTACGTTAGGAACAGGATCTGTCCGACTGTTGCCCCCTGGTCAGCTCCTCCAGTCTGACCAGGGCGGGGCTGGTGCAAGAAAAGTTTCGATCATATATCCACAAAGTCTGCCAATAACCTCATTTTCCGGCCTGCCTGGCCGCTGCTTTTGGCATAATAGCGGCCCTCGATCTCCACCCGTCTGCCCCATGACCGGCGCAAGCATCCTGTCGGCGGGCAGCACCATACCCAGAGAGCACCCTTTTGACTGCTAACAGCATACTTGACCTGATCGGCAACACACCGCTGGTACGCCTCAAGCAGGTATCCGAACTGACCGGCTGTGAAATCTATGGCAAGGCGGAATTCCTCAACCCCGGCGGTTCCATCAAGGACCGCACCGCCCTCGGCATCATCCGCGATGCCGAGCAGCGCGGCGAGTTGCGCCCCGGCGGGGTGATTGTCGAGGGCACCGGCGGCAACACCGGCATCGGCCTGACCATGATCGCCAATGCGCTTGGTTACCGCAGCGTGGTGGTGATGCCACAGACCCAGAGCAAGGAAAAGATTGAAATGGTCGACCTCTACGGCGCCGACCTGCACCTGGTGCCCATGGCCAGCTATGACGATCCCCGCCACTACATCCACAGCGCCCGGCGCATGGCTGAAAAACTGGCTGAAACAGAACCCAACGGCGTGATCTGGGCGCGGCAGTTTGATAATCCCGCCAATACCCGTATTCACTACGAGACCACAGGCGCTGAAATCTGGCAGCAGACCAACGGCAAGGTTGACGGCTTTGTCTGTGCCGTGGGCACTGGCGGCACGCTTGCGGGGGTGAGCAATTACCTCAAGGAGCGCAACCCCGCAGTTCGCATTGCCCTCGCAGACCCGGAGGGCTCGGCACTCTACAACCACCACCAGCACGGCAAGCTGGAAGGCGAAGGCAGCTCGATCATGGAGGGGATTGGCATCAGCATCCTCACCGACAATTACCGCCAGGCCCGGGTCGACAGCGCTTACTCCATCAGCGACCGGGAGGCCCTGACCCAGGTGTTTGCCCTGTTGCAGCACGAGGGCCTGTGTCTGGGTGGATCGAGCGGCGTCAACGTGGCCGGTGCCGTGCAGCTGGCGCGGGAGCTGGGCCCCGGCCATACCATTGTCACCATCCTCTGTGACTACGGCCACCGCTACAAGAGCACCCTCTTCAACCGCGCGCTGCTGGAACGCAAGGGCCTGCCGGTGCCGGAGTGGATCAGGGACTAAACAGCGGTTAACGCACCCCATCGCGATTTTGGCGACGATATTTTGCAACACTGTCAGGAAAATGAATGTTTCAACAGTCAGAGCTTGAGCAACTCAATTCACAACTGCGGGACAAGAGCCCGCAGGACATTATTCAGTGGGCGCTGGGCCTTGGGCGACGGGTGTTCGCCTCCACCAGCTTTTCGCCCAACTCCGCCGGGCTGCTGCATATCATCAAAGACATTGCCCCCGACCTGCCGGTGGTGTGGGTGGACAGCGGCTACAACATGCCCGACACCTACCGCACCGCGGAGAAAATCATCAACGACCTGCAACTCAACCTGCACGTTTATATTCCGCAGATGACAGCCGAGCGCCGCAATGCGCTGATGGGCGGCATTCCCCACCCGGATGATGACGAGGCGCTGCACCGCGAGTTTACCCGCCAGGTCAAACTCGAGCCGTTCCAGCGGGCGCTGAATGATCTGCAAGGGGAGATCTGGATCACCGGCATCCGCCAGCAGGAAACGGAGTTTCGCAAGTCCCTCGATATCCTCACCCTCGACGACCGCGGCCTGTTGCGCGTCGCCCCTATTTTTTACTGGAGCGAAGACCAGCTGCAGGACTACGTCGACCAACACAACCTGCCCAGCTGCCGTCACTATTTTGACCCGACCAAGGTCATTGATGGCAGGGAGTGCGGACTGCATACCTCGGCCTGAGACGGGAGACGGGAGACGGGAGACGGGAGACGGGAGAACAGCTTTTTCTGTTGCCGCTGCGGTAATAACAATAACGGGAATTAAGTGATGCAAAAAACAGGCGGCATTTTTTACGGCTGGTGGCTGGTGGTGCTGGCGCTGGTGCTGGGCGGCATCGGCGGTGGCGTATCCATCTACATCATCAGCCTGGTGGCCAGCGCGGTGGAGCAGGAGTTTGAGGTCAACCGCGTGATCATCATGACGGCAGTGACCGGCCACAACCTGGTGGCGGGATTGCTCGCCCCCAAAATCTCGCACCTGATGGATCGCCTGTCGGTGCGCAAGGTGCTCACCATCGCCTCCCTGATTGCTGGCGCAGGTTACCTGACCATCGCAGTCACTCCGACGATCTGGGGTTTTGTCGGCGCCTACGGCATGCTGCTGCCGATTTTTACCCTGTGCTTCACCTCCCTGGCGCCCGCCATCCTGCTCTCGCGCTGGTTCGTCAAGCACCGTGGCACCGCCATGGGCCTCGCAACCCTTGGCACCCAGATGGGCGGCTTCCTGTTCCCTCCCCTGGTGGCGATGCTGTTTGAAGCACTGGGCTGGCGCACCACCATGGCCTGCATCGGCATTGGCGTGGCGGTAATCGTGCCATTGCTGGTCAACCTGTTTGTGGTTGAACGCCCTGCCGACAAGGGCCTGCACCCCGATGGCGCCAGTGTTGATCCCGACCTCCAGCAAGCCGCACCGGCGACACAGGTCCAGCTCGATGACCTGGTTTATGCGTCGGTGCGGAGCCGCAAATTCTGGCTGCTGTGCTGTGCCCTGACCACGATGATGGCCATGTTCACGGCGGTGCTGTCGAACCTGGCGCTGTTTGCCATGGATATTGGCGTGGCGCGCGAGTCCGCAGCGCTGATGATTTCGCTCTACTCCATTGTCGGCCTGTGTTCCGCCCTGGCCGTCGGGCGCATCTGCGACATCCTCGATATACGGATCGTATTGGCGGGGAGTTTGACCATGGCCTGTTGCAGCATGCTGCTGTTTTCCACCGGCAGTTCATTTACCACCCTGGCCATTGCCACCGGCATGATCGCCGTCAGTGGCGGCGGATTTATGCCTCTGTGGAGTTCACTGGTGGGCAAGCTGTTCGACAACCGCATCTATGCGCGCATGTTCGGCCAGGTCAGCCGGGTGACCATCATGACCGCGGCCATGTCGCCACTGCTGTCGGGCCTGCTGTTTGATGTCACCGGCAGCTACCGGCTGATGTTCCTGATCTTTGCCGCAGCAGCGCTGATAGCGGTGCTGTACACACCGCTGCTCACACTGCACCAGCCAAAGACCAGCGGCGCACAATAGCAACCCCGGTGAGCGAAGCACACGCTCCGCTCACCCTGAGCACAATCAGCTGACAATGACCCGCGCCTGGGCCACATTGGCAATCCGGCACGCTTTGGCATTCACATTGCCGTTGCGGTGGGAATGCACACGACCGGTGACAAAGTACTCCCCTGGCTGGTCGTAGCGGTGGGTGGTTGTCAGCGTCAGGGCACTGTCTTTGCCCTCAATGCCGTCATGGCTGAAGGGGAATTCACCGCTGCCGGTAAAATCCCAGTCGGCGCTGACAATGGCACCGGCACCGGGTGGCACTGCGGCCTCAAGGCTGAAAGTGACCGTCTCGCCCACTCTCACCTCGGCCCGCGCACCGCCATTGGCAGTGACGGCAATCACCGCCTGAATACCCTGTCGCTGTGCGGCATCTCCCGACAGGATCACCCGGTTATCCACATATTCGAAGACCGTTTCAACCGGCTCTACACCCTTCTCGACCCAGTCAATCAGGTCCTGAATTGACTGCTCGATAAACGGCATGTAGTCGATCAGCCAGGTATTGCTGGCGCGGTTGGGGCGCGACGGCACCATGATCGACGGGCCGTGCTCGGCATTCTCGATCCAGCGCAGGCGGAAACGCTCGCGGGCGCCAGCTTCGCCCTGGGCGCGCAGCACCGCATCGCGATAGATCACCCCCTGCGGTGGCCACAGGGAGGAATCGTGGGTGTGGTGAACCCAGATCAGTTTGCCCTGGTATTTACCTGAATAGCCGACACCCATCAGCGGCGACTGCAGTGGCACCGGGTGCTGGGGGTAGATGGGAACGCCGTCGATGCGGAAGGCGTCAAACTGGATATCGTCCATCAGGTGATGGCGGGCAAAATAGTTGTAGGCGAGGAACTTGCGGTTATCCACCAGCACTTCATCCCCAGGTGACACGCCCTCAAAGCGCCGCAGGTTGGCCTCGCCAACACCATCGCAATAAAACACATCCCCCGCCACACCCACACTATAAAGCTGGCGCCCCGCCGCCGGGCCGGAAAGAATTTTAATACCAGTGCCGGGCCGGTAGCCGGGGCCAACCCCTTCCAGCTCCACGGCCATGGGTAGATTTGATCCACTGAGGCTGCTGAATACGGCAACGATAAGGCGGAAGGTCTGGTGCTCGTGTGCCGCAAAGCGCGGGTCGGCCAGTATCTCCTGGCCGGTGAGGACGCGCGCCACCCTGGCGTTGGTGTTGATGATATCCCCGGTCACCACCTCGGGCTGGTCAAAGCCCACATAGCCGGGTTTGGTCCAGAAGTTCTCGAAATAGGACGGGTCCTGCTCTGAAAGGGAATCCGCCATGGAGCTCCACAGCCACATTTGTCCCAATGGTTCACCGATCATGTACTCGTCGCCGCGCGGGAAGCCCAACTGGTAGAGGCTGGCCAGTTCTTCACGCTGGTGGCTATTGAGCCCCTTGAAGGGATTGCCATCGCCGCCGGGCGCCATGGCATCGGTGACATCGACAATCTTTTCCTTGAGGATGCGCCGACAGTTGAACATGGAGGCAAACGACATGGTCTGCGCGCCCTTGATGGGCTCGGTGCTGCCGTGTTCAACGATGGGGCCGCCACCGACGAAGGGCAAGGCGCCATCCCAGGCATCCGGGGCATTCTCCAGGCACA
>LADM01000116.1 GCA_000961645.1 Gammaproteobacteria bacterium BRH_c0
CCAGGCCGGTGCGGCTTTCGTGGGCGCCGGTAAAGGCGCCCTTTTCGTGACCAAACAGTTCCGCCTCAATCAGGGTGTCGGGGATGGCGGCGCAGTTGACGCAGATGATCGGCTGCTTGGCGCGCCGACTTTCGTTGTGGATGGCCTTCGCCACCAGTTCCTTGCCGGTACCGGTCTCCCCCAGGATCAGCACCGTGGCATCGGTGGGCGCCACCTTGTGGATGATGTTGAACACTTCCTTCATGGCGGCGCTGTTGCCGATCATGCCGCGGCTGGCGTGGGTGGGGGAGTGAAATTCCTTGGTGAGCGGCTGGGCGCTGAGAATCCGCTTGATGGTGCTCAGCACTTCCTTCTGGTCGAAGGGTTTGGGAATGTAGTCAACGGCGCCCATTTTCATGGTGTCGACCGCCGAGCGCAGGCTGGCATAACTGGTCATGATCAGCACCGGCACGTCACCGGCCATTTTGATGAGGTCGGTGCCGGGGGCGCCGGGCAGGCGCAAGTCACTGATGATCAACGCGAAATCCGTCAGGGCAAAGCGCTGGGTGGCGTCCTGGATATTGGCGGCCGCGTCGGCGATATAGCCGTTGCGCTCAAGCAGTTTGACCAGTGAGTGACGGATGATTTCTTCGTCTTCGACAATCAGGATACGTTGCATGGGATCTCGGTCTGGGAGCGAATCAAATAATATCAATGACCTGTAGTGTTACCATCCGGGACAGCAGAATCAAGGGGGATTGAGGGAAATCGTCACCAGGGTACCCCGTTCATCGCGCCATGGGCTGGTAATGGCGATACTGCCGCGGTGCAGACGAATGATGCTGTACACCAGTGACAGCCCCAGCCCCGTGCCTTCGCCCGGCTCTTTGGTGGTAAAGAAGGGGTCGAGTACCCTGTCCTGCAATTCGACGGGGATACCGCTGCCCTGGTCGGCAACATGCACCAGCCGTACACCGCTGGCACTGATCTCGTGGTAGACAAGAATCTCGCTGTGCTCGGGGCTGGCAAAGCGGGCATTGGCGAGCAGGTTGACGAATACCTGGGTGAGCTGGTGAGTGTCGCCGTGAACCATCAGGTCAGCGGGTATCTGTGAGACAAAATTCACCGGCTTGGCGGTCTTGTCCAGCCTCAGCAGCTGGATCGCGTCGTTCACGGCGTTGGCCAGGCGCACCTGGCGATGGTCGCTGTTGTCGTCGCTGCGGGAGAAATCGATCAGGGTGCGGACGATGGTGGAGATGCGCTCTGTCTGGGCGAGAATGGCCTCGGCGCTATTCCGCATATCATCGTTGGTAGCTTCGTTGAGGAGATCCTGGGCGAGGCAGGAAATGCCCGTCACCGGATTGCCGATTTCATGGGCAACCCCGGCGGCCAGCCTGCCCACCGAGGTGAGGCGCTCGGAGTGGGCCAGCTCCTGGATCAGCCGCAGCCGCTCGCTGATATCTTCCATCAAAATGATCTGGTTGCCGGCATAGACCGGCGAGCTTTCCTCAACCCGGTAGCGGTGCAGGTGGAACCAGGCACTGGTTTTGCGGTTGTCGCTGTGGAGATTGCCCGCTGGATCGGGAATTTCCACTTCCAGTGCGGGCCAGTGGCTGGAGCTGTCTTCGGCAAAGGAGCGCAGCAGGCGCCCCCAGGGGTGGGGCAGGTCGGCGAGTTTTGCCCCTTCCGCCTGGCGCGGACTGATGCCGGTACAAGTGCTGAGGGTGTGGTTCCAGAGCAGTATTTCGCCATCCATATCGATTGAGCACACGCCAATGGGCAGGTTTTCCAGGGTTTGGCGGTGGTAGAGGCGCAACTTGTTGAGTTCGGCGGCGAGGCCGGAAAACGCGCTGCCAGCGGTGGCCAGGCGGGTCTCCAGCAGGCTCACATCGTCCATTGGTGTTTCACCGCTGTTGCCCAGCGGCATGGCAGCGTTGATCACCCGTTCGGTGGCGAAGGTGCCCAGCTTGTCGCTGAGGTTATAGCTCAGGCGGTCGCGCAGCATGCGCATTGCCAGGGGGCGGTGGTCACCCTTGTCCAGCTTGAGCTCACGGGTGGCCTGGGCAACCTCCTGGGCGGCGGCTTCCTCGCCGAGGGCGTCGGCCAGCTTGTCCTGGATGATATCTACACTCGTGGGGTCGAGGCTGGAACGCTGGGGGATGGGCAGGCTGTCGACCATGGTGCGGTGGGCGTAATAGCGCTGGTCAGGCGAAGTGCGGGTCAGTCGTGACACCAGCAGGGTAATCACCAGGTTGGCAATCAACGATTCCAGCAACCAGTAAGGCCAGTTGGCCGTCCCCAGGATCAGTGTGCCGGTGAGGGGGGTGTCAAACTCTGTGCGCCCGCTGAACAGCGGCAACAGGGAACTGAACACCCATAACCCCATTCCGACCAGCAGCCCTGCCATCACGCCCTTGAGGTTCACTTTGGGCATATAGAGCGTGCCCATCAGCGCCGGGATCAACTGGGAAAGCCCCATCATGCCAATGATGGTGAGATCGGACACACTGCGCGACTCGATGCTGAAAGCAAACAGCAGGGCCGCCAGCACCCAGGCAGTGCCGATCCAGAAGCGCCAGCGGTCAAGCCAGTGTTCAAGATGGATAGTGGTGAAGTTGTCCCTGCCAGTGGTCACAAAGGTGGTCAGGAAAAATTTACCCAGGGCAATGGCGGTGACGGTGAGCAGACCGACACTGATAAACAGCCCGGCCAGCATCGACAGCCCGTGCAGCAGCGGCTGGTGCAGCAGCAGCGGAATGGCGGAGATGTAATGGTCGAACGGCACATTTACTTTCAGGTGCAGCCCGGCCCAGAGGATGGGAAACACCGGCAGAGTGGCGATCAGCAGCATCATGGATGGCATCCATGATGAAGGGATGTTTTTCGGCCACCAGCGCCCGAGGGTTTGCATAAAGATTAACTGCGGCAGGATAAATGGCGCAGTGAAAAAAATCAGGATCAGCGCATAGGCCAGGTCGAAGCGCTGGATAATGGTTGTCTGCCCGCTGGCGGTCGCCCACGCGTTGAGATCGGTAAAACTGCCAAATACCCCGTAGGTGGCAAGCAATCCGCACAGGATCAGTGAGGCCAGGGCCAGCACTGCCCCGAAAGCCATCACCAGCGGAATCGCGCGCTGGGATTTGCGCGCTGCACCAAACAGCTTCATAAAAGCGATGGCAACGACGGCCATCAGCGCCATCAGCGCCATTTTTCCGGTGAGATTGTTGGGATCGCCCTGGAAAAAAATCGCGGGAATAATTTTCAGTTGTGCGGCCGCGATGGGTAGGCTCGACACCGCCAGCACCAGCGTGGCCATCTTGCCCATGGCGGTGGAGCGGAAGCGGTAAACCAGCAGGTCGGGTATCGACGAAAAGGACTGCGAGCGGGAAATCCACTGCAGCGGCTCAAGGAACAGTGGCGAGAAAATAAACACCACCGTGTAGGCCATCAGACCCAACAGGCCAGCCAGGCCGTAACGCCCCATCACCTCTATCAGGCCAAAGTAAAAAAGGATGCCGCTGACTCCGTAAAAGGACAGCGCATAGATCAGGGGGTGGTTCCACAGTCCCTTCGGAACGCGGCGGTGCTGGGCAAGACGGGCGATGCCAAAAAAGGTCAACAGGAAGAGGGCGAGGCTGAGCCCTGCTTCAACGCTCATAGCGGCCCCGGCGTCGCTGCCACAACCAGGAGGCGATAATCACCAGCAGCCAGGCAAAATAGGGTCGCAACCAGCTCGCCCCCGGGGTGGTGATCCAGTGGATGGTGAGGGGTGAAATCACGCAGGCGAGAAACACCAGCAGGGCAGCGAGGCGATGGTTCAGCATGGGGGGATATTAGTCTGCCGGGGGTGGCGGGGTAAATAAGTGAGTTGCACGTAACACGTTTCACGTTGCACGTGGGTGCGGGCTGGAACAGAGTCTCCATGCGCTGAGACTGTGGTACAGATAGTCTCGCAGACTAACCGCGACGGCTTTTACGTGCAACGTGAAACGTGTTACGTGCAACTCAAAGAATCAGGCATCAAACGCCAACCGCCGCTCCAAAACAATCTCCTGCGCCGACAGTCGACAGCCATAGGTCAGTACCTCAACGCCAGCGGTGATAGCCTCGCGCAGGGTTTTGCCGTAGAGCGGATCAATTTCGTCAGCCGGGGCTACCCGCTGTGCGCCGCTGTGCTGGACGCAGAACAACAATACTGCCCGATGGCCATCGGCGACCATGGCCATCAGTTCCCGCAGGTGCTTGGTGCCGCGGGCGGTGACGGCGTCGGGAAAGGTGATAAGACCGTCGCCTGCTTCGAGGGTGACGTTTTTCACCTCGACGTAGCAGTCTGCCTTGTCATTGCCACTTAGCAGCAGATCGATGCGGCTTTTCTCATTGCCGTAGCGCACCTCGGTTTTTACATCCGGGTACCCGGCAAGTTCCGGGATCAGGCCCGCAGCAATGGCCTCCCTGGCGAGCTGGTTGGGGCGCGCGGTGTTGACCCCGGCCAGATGGCCCAGGGTGGTGGTGGTAATTTCCAGGGTGCCCGCCAGTTTGCGCTTGGGGTTGTCAGATAGGGAAAACCAGCAGGCTGTGCCAGGCACCACGCAGTGCTTCATGGAGCCGGTATTGGGGCAGTGGACAGTAATAATGTCGCCGCTGGCCAGCTCCACATCGGCGAAAAAGCGCTTGTAGCGCTGGCGCAGAATGCCCTGCTGCAGGGGTGGGTCAAGTTTCATGGCAGCATCTTCATAGTAGTACCCTCGCCAGTCGTTCCACCGCTTCCCGCAGGCGTTCAATGGGTTCGGCAGTGTAAGAAAAGCGCACATGATTGCGGGCATTGAAGTGGCCAAAGTCCGTGCCGGGGGTGATGGCAATACCGGCGCGCTCCAGCAGATCCCAGCAGAATGCTTCGCCGTCGTCGCTGAACCTGATGATATCGGCGTAAATGTAGAATGCGCCTGCGGGTGGGTGGTGGATGCCGAAGCCCAGGTCGCGCAGGGCTGGAACCAGGAAATCCCTGCGTGCCTGCAATGCTTCGCGGCGCAAGTCAAAGACCTCAAGGGATTCTGGATGAAACGCGGCGACAGCCGCGTGCTGGGCGACAGTGGGCGGGGAGATAAAAAAGTTCTGGGTCATGATGCGAATGGCATCCAGGGCCTGTTCCGGCACCACCATCCAGCCCAGGCGCCAGCCCGGCATGCCAAAGTATTTCGAAAAGCTGTTGATGACATACAGGTCGTCCCCCAGGTTGAGGGCAGAACATGGCTGTTCGTCGCCGTAGCACAGGCCGTGGTAAATCTCGTCGACTATAAAAGCGCCGCCGCGTGCCTTCACCCCCTCATAAAGTGCAGCCAGCGTGGCGCGGTCAATGATATCGCCGGTGGGATTGCTGGGCGATGCCACCAGCAGGCCAGCGCTGGACTCCTGCCAGTAGTGCTGGAGATCGGCGAGATCGGGCTGATAGTTTTTTTCCGGTGTTACCGGAATCTGGACGGGGGTGGCGCCGCAGCGATAGACAAAGTTGGCGTTGCAGGGGTAACCCGGGTCGCTGAGCAGCAGGCTGTCGCCGGGATTCAGCAGCAGGTCGCAGATCATGCCCAGCGCCGCGCTGCTGCCGGTGGTCACCACCACCCGCTGCGGATCGACGCTGACACCGTAGCGGCTGTGGCAGAAAGCCGCGATGGCCTCTCGCAATGGCGCAATCCCCAGGCTTGAGGTATAGCCATTGGCACCTGAAGCGATTGCCTGCTGCGCGGCTTTCGCCACGCGCGACGGCAGCTCGAATACCGGTTCGCCCACTTCCATGCGAATAATATTTTCACCCGCCGCCTGGCGGGCCATGGCGGCATCGAGAAAATCGACCACCTTGAATGACGTCAGGTCGTTGATCCTGCGGGAAAATTTGTTTTTGTGACTGTCTGGCATGGAGAATTTCCAAATTGTGGCGGCATTGTAGAGCCAGGCGGCATGGCGATATAGCTAAATTGTGCTTGATAAATAAACCCCTTGGCACTATAAACGCCGGTTTAGTTGCAATGCCCCAGCGAGGCCCAGTACATGGCAAAGAAAGCCGCAGCCAAAACCAGTTCAATTGCAATGCATGGTTTCGAACCCTACAAGGAAAAAAAGGGTGAGGAATACATGAGCGATGGTCAACGTCAGCACTTCAAAAATCTGCTCTACGCATGGAAGCAGGAGCTGATGGAAGAAGTCGACCGCACTGTTACCCACATGAAGGACGAGGCGGCCAACTTCCCCGACCCCGCCGACCGCGCCACCCAGGAAGAGGAGTTCAGCCTGGAACTGCGCACTCGCGATCGCGAGCGCAAGCTGATCAAGAAAATCGACAGCACCATCGAGCGCATCGAAGCTGACGACTACGGCTTTTGCGATCAGTGTGGTATCGAGATCGGTATTCGCCGTCTCGAGGCGCGTCCCACCGCCAGCCTCTGCGTCGACTGCAAGACCCTCGATGAAATCAAGGAACGGCAAATCTCCGGTGGCTGATTTGTCACACTGTTGATCAGGCGCGGCACCTGCCGCGCCACTTTGCCGCCTATGGCCACTCCTTCTGTCGGTCGCTTTGCCCCCTCTCCCACCGGACCCCTCCACTTTGGCTCCCTGCTGGCGGCGCTGGCCAGTTATCTGGATGCCCGCGCCCGTGGCGGTCAGTGGCTGGTGCGCATGGAGGATATCGATCCGCCCCGGGAAATGCCCGGCGCGGCCGCTACCATCCTCCGTCAGCTCGAACAGCACGGGCTGGAATGGGATGGCGACGTGCTGTTCCAGAGCACACGCTTTGCCGCCTATGAGGCGGTGATTGACCAGTTGCTCGCCTCTGGCCAGGCCTATTGCTGCTCCTGCAGTCGCCAGCGTATCCAGTCTCTGGGCGGGGTTTACGACGGCCACTGTCGCCACCGCAATATGACCCGCCAGGGCAATGGGGTGCGTTTGATGGTGCCTCCGGCTACCACCATTGAATTTGACGATCTTTTCCAGGGTAGCCAGCAGCAGGATCTGAACCGCGATCAGGGGGATTTTGTTATCCATCGCCGCGACGGGTTGCCCGCCTATCAGCTGGCGGTCAGTGTCGACGATGCCTTCCAGGGCATCAGCCATGTGATTCGCGGCAGTGATCTGCTGGACTCCACCGGGCGACAGATTTTTCTGCTCAACACCCTGGGCAGGAAGGTGCCGGTCTACGGTCATATCCCCGTGGCGCTCAATGCTGGCGGGCAGAAACTCAGCAAGCAGAACTTGGCTCCCAGTCTCGACACCCGCGATCCCGCCGATAATCTTCGCACTGCCCTGCTGTGGCTGGGGGTGGCCCGGGAGGGCGACCTGGCAGGACTCTCGGTGGCTCAGATGCTGCACTGGGCCGTGAGTCAGTGGGACGCCACACAGGTGCCCCGCCATCCGGGCACTGCGGCTCCCGGGGTTTATCAGCACTAGTGGACACCCGGCAAAATCGGTAGAATCCGCGCAACTTACCAACGGCAGAGATGGGGCAGGTATTCACCGTGGATTTCACCGGCGCACATATTCTCTCCATTGAGCAGTTCCAGCGGGAAGATATCGAGAAACTGTTTCGCACCGCAGACCGCATGGAGCCCTACGCCCAGCGCCGCAGAGTCACCCGTGTGCTCGAGGGCGCGATCCTTGGCAACATGTTTTTTGAAGCCAGCACCCGCACCCGCATCAGCTTCGGCAGCGCCTTCAACCTGCTGGGGGGTGAAGTGCGCGAATCGGTGGGCGCTGAAAGTTCATCACTGGTGAAAGGGGAATCCCTGCGCGATACGGCGCGGGTGCTGTCTGGCTACAGTGATGTGATCTGCATGCGCCATCCGGTCGCGGGTTCGGTGGCGGAGTTCGCCTCCGCCAGCCGGGTGCCGGTCATCAACGGTGGCGACGGCAGCAACGAGCACCCCAGCCAGGCGCTGCTCGATCTCTACACCATCGAGCGCGAGTTACAGGGGCGGCAGCGCAAGATCGACGGCCTGCGGATCGCCATGATCGGCGACCTCAAGCATGGCCGTACCGTGCACTCCCTCAGCAAGCTGCTGTGCCAGTATCGCAATATCAAGGTGATGCTGGTGTCCCCGGCGGAGCTGGCCATGCCCGACGAGTATGTCAGCGCCCTGCGCGAGGCGGGTCACCAGGTCCACGTGACGGACAGGCTGGAAGAAAGCATTGCCAACGTCGATATCGTCTACTCCACCCGCATTCAGGAAGAGCGCTTTCAGGACCGCCAGCAAGCGGACCTGTACCGCGGTCGCTTTCGTCTCAATCAGGCGATTTATACCCGGCATTGCGAGCCCAATACCGTGATCATGCATCCCCTGCCGAGGGATTCCCGCGCCGAGGCCAACGAGCTGGATGCGGATCTCGATTCCAACCCCAACCTCGCCATCTTCCGCCAGACTGACAATGGCCTGATCGTGCGCATGGCCCTGTTTGCCCTGATCCTCGATGTCGCTCACCTTGTCGATCAGCATGCGCGGGATGTATTCTGGTTCAACCCCAGGATCGGCAGCCATTGAGCGGCAGCACTACAACTTCTTCGCCAACTGTAAAAGCCAATCCCATAACGAGAACTATGCCAGCCACTACTGCAGCCACTGAATTCGATGAAATCCGCCCCTACGAAGACAGCGAAGTGCTGGGGGTGATGGGCCGCCTGATGGCGGATCGGGAAATGGCTGACACCATCCTGTCGATGACCTACCCGCGCGCCTCGCGCTATTTTGCCTGGGCGCTGCGCCCCCTGGTGCGGCGGGTGCTGCGCCGGGAATTCGGCGCCATCCGCACGGTGCGGGATTTGCAGGAACTGATTGGCGACCAGCTCAAGGCGATGCTGGCGCGGGACGACACCTCGTTTACCGTATCGGGCCTCGACCACCTGCAAGCGGGCGGCGCCTACCTGTTTATCAGCAATCATCGCGATATTGCCATGGACCCGGCGTTCGTCAATCTGGCGCTCCATGAGAATGGCATGGATACGGTGCGCATCGCCATTGGCGACAACCTGCTGAGCAAACCCTTTGCCTCCGATCTGATGCGCATCAACAAGAGCTTCATTGTGCGCCGCTCGGTCACCGGTCGGCGCGAAAAGCTCAATGCCCTCACCACCCTGTCGCGCTATATCCGCCACTGCATCATGGTGGACCGCAGTTGTGTGTGGATTGCCCAGCGGGAGGGCCGCGCCAAGAACGGCATTGACCGCACCGAGACCGCGCTGATCAAAATGCTGGCCCTGGGCCGCGACCGCAGTCACAGCTTTGGCCAGGCCATTGCCGATCTCAATGTGGTGCCGGTGTCGATCTCCTATCGCTTTGATCCCTGCGATCTCGACAAGGCCCGCGAACTCCACGAGCGTGAATCCACCGGCAGCTATCAGAAAAAGCCCCACGAGGATCTGGCCAGCATCTACAAGGGCATTGTCGGCAACAAGGGCCAGGTGCACGTTGCCTTCGGCCAGCCACTGGCCCAGCCTCTGGAAGACGACGACCAGGTGGCGGCGTGGCTCGACCGGGAAATCGTCGGGCGCTACCGCCTGCAGCCCACCAATCTGATCGCCTGGCAGCTGCTCAACGGTGACGATCCCCGCATCGCCGCCTGGCAGGCCGGGATCGACTGCGACTGGCAGGCCCTTGAACAGCAATTACTGGCCCGGGTGGCAGGGGAGAGCGAGGGCGTGCGGCGGATTTTCCTCGCCATGTACGCCAATCCAGTGCAAAGCCTGCTGGATCTCAACATTGAACCGCTGTCCTGAAGGCTGCATGTCCTGATGGCTGAACTCAGCGCGGAACTCAAGACCGCCATCCAGGATGGCTATCGCGCCTTTCTCAAAAGTCGCGACCTGCAACCGCGCACCGGCCAGCGCCAGATGATCGGCGCCATCGCCTCAGCACTTGGCAAGGTGGATATCGACGAGGATGGCAAGCGCGCAGGGGATGTGCCGCTGTGTGTGGTTGAGGCCGGCACCGGCACCGGCAAGACCCTCGGCTACCTGCTGGCGACCCTGCCCATCGCCAAAGCCTTTGGCAAAACCGTGGTGGTGGCCACCGGCACTGTGTCCCTGCAATCGCAACTGCTGCACAAGGATATTCCCGAGCTGATCGCCGCCACCGGCTGGCATTACCGTTTCGCCCTGGCCAAGGGCCGCGGCCGCTATCTGTGCAATGTCAAACTGGAGCAGTGTCTGGACGCCGCCGGGGCGCGCGATGCGGGGATGTTCCTGTTTGAAGACGAGATGCCCTTCAACCCCGACAGAAATACAGTCGAGCTGATCAAGAATCTCGGCACCAGTCTCAAGGCCGGTGAATGGGATGGCGACCGCGACAGCTGGCCCGAGGCCATCGGCGAGCACAACTGGCGGGCGCTGACCGTCGACCGCCGCCAGTGCACCGGGCATCGTTGCCGCAAGATCCACGAGTGCTGTTTTTTCCGCGCCCGCGACGCCCTTGAGGATGCCGATTGCATCATCGCCAACCACGATCTGGTGATGGCGGATCTGGCGCTCGGCGGTGGTGCGATCCTGCCCGCGCCGGAAGAAACCATCTATGTGTTTGACGAAGCCCATCGCCTGGCCGACACCACGTTGCGTCATTTTGGTGCATCAGTCCATTTACAGGGTAGCGTGCAGTGGCTTGAGCAGATGCACAAGGGCCTGGCCATGGCCCTCAAAGGTGCAAGCCAGGAGCCGGGATTGCGACAACTGCTGGAGCTGAGTGGCGGCGCGCTGGACGAGGCGCTGCGCGAGCTGCGCCAGGCGCAACCGCTGTTTCGCGCCCAGCTCGATGAGCTGCTGGCTCCCGGTGCCGATCACTACCGCTTTCCCGGCGGTGATGTGGGCGACGCCAACCGCCAGTTGGCGCGCCAGCTGGCCAGCGTTTTTTCCACCCTCAACAGCCGCCTTGAAGCACTCTCCGGTGATCTGGAAAAGGCGTTGGAAAATCCCCATCACCCGCTGCCGCGAGTGGATCTGGAGCAGCTTTTCCAGGCCGCTGGCAACTGGCTGGGGCGCGTCGAGGCCATCAGCGACCTGTGGCAGCAGATGGCGACAGCTGATCCCGAAGGCGCGCCGCCGCGGGCGCGCTGGCTG
>LADM01000053.1 GCA_000961645.1 Gammaproteobacteria bacterium BRH_c0
GTAGGCGCCGCGACCATCGGCGCCGTGGCACACCGAGCAGTTGTTGGCAAACAAGCGCGCGCCCATTTTCAGCGCTTCCGGGTCGGCGGCCAGGTCTTCCACCGCCATGTCGCTGTAGCGGGCAAAGAGCGGCGCGTATTTGTCTTCGGCCCGGGCCACATCGCCCTGCCACTCGCCAGCCGATGACCAGCCCAGCACACCCTTGAAATTGCCCATGCCCGGATACAGCACCAGGTAGATCACCGAGAAGATCACGGTGCCGACAAACATCTTGAACCACCAGGATGGCAGCGGATTGTCGTATTCTTCAATACCGTCATAGGTGTGGCCGGTCTTGGGTGCGCCGCCCTCGGTGTCACCACTGACTTCCATTTTGCGGGTGGCAAACAGCAGCCACATTACCCCGACGATATTGATCACCACCAGAACAACGACCCACCAACTCCAGAAACTGCTCATGATCTGTGCTGCTCCTTACCATTATCGTGTGAAGGATCGTGTGAAGAGTCCTGTGAAGCCTGGTGTGATTCCTTCTCGCCATCACCGACAGGCCGCTCGTCATCCAGCTCTTCATCCACAAAGGGCAACTGTGCGGCCTCGTCGAAATCCTTTTTCTTGTGGCTGCTGTATGCCCACCAGCAAACCCCGATAAACGCCACCATGGCGAAAATGGTCGCTATGCCCTGCAAAGTACCCTGATCCATATCGATCCTCCCTCAGCGTTTTTGCTGGATTAACACACCCAGGTTTTGCAGATAGGCAACGATGGCATCGATTTCCCGCACATCCCCCTTGGCGAACACACTGTCAGCACCAGCAATATCCTCATCGCTGTAGGGCACACCCAGAGTGCGCAGGGTGCGCATCTTGGCGGCGGTATCCTCGCCGCTCACCACATTGGTGAACAGCCAGGGGAAGGCGGGCATATTGGACTCGGGCACCACATCGCGGGGATTGTAGAGGTGCGCCATATGCCAGTCGTCACTGTAGCGACCACCCACCCGCGCCAGATCCGGCCCGGTGCGCTTGGAACCCCACAGGAAGGGCCGCTCGTATACGCCCTCCCCGCCTACCGAGTAGTGGCCGTAGCGCTCGGTTTCAGCCCGCAGCGGCCGCACCATCTGGGTGTGACACACATGGCAGCCTTCGCGGATATAGATATCGCGGCCCTCCAGCTGCAGCGCGGTGTAGGGCTTGAGGCCATCGATTGGCTCGGTGACCGATTTGCTGAAAAACAGCGGAACGATCTGGGCCAGGCCGCCAAAGCTGATGGCCACCAGAATCAGTACGATCATCAGGCCGATATTCTTTTCGATAATGTCGTGTTTCACCGGCGTCTCTCCTTAGGCTGCTTCAGGCTGGGTGACAATGGCAGGCTCTTCTTCTGCCCTGATGGTGCGCCACACGTTGTAAGCCATCACCAGCATGCCGGCAAAGAAGATAAAGCCACCCAGCAGGCGCACCAGATAACCGGGGTAACTGGCGGCGATGGATTCGGCAAAACTGTAGGTGAGCGAGCCGTCGGTATTGAAGGCGCGCCACATCAAACCCTGGGCGATACCGTTGACCCACATCGAGGCGATATACAGCACAGTGCCGATGGTGGACATCCAGAAATGCAGGTTGATCAGCGGCACGCTGTACATGGCCTTCTTGTGCCACAGCACCGGGACCAGGTGATAAAGCGAACCGATGGAGATCATCGCCACCCAGCCCAGCGCACCGGAATGGACATGGCCGATGGTCCAGTCGGTGTTGTGGGACAGCGCATTTACCGTCTTGATGGCCATCATCGGGCCTTCAAAGGTGGACATGCCGTAGAACGACAGCGACACCACCAGAAAGCGCAAAGTCGGGTCAGTGCGCAGCTTTTCCCAGGCGCCCGAGAGCGTCATGATGCCGTTGATCATGCCGCCCCAGGACGGCGCCAGCAAAATCAGCGACATCACCATCCCCAGGCTCTGGGCCCAGTCCGGCAGTGCGCTGTAGTGCAGGTGGTGAGGGCCAGCCCAGATATAAATGGCGATCAGCGCCCAGAAGTGAACAATCGACAGGCGGTAGGAATACACAGGTCGCCCGGCCTGCTTGGGCACAAAGTAGTACATCATGCCGAGGAACCCGGCGGTCAGAAAAAAGCCCACCGCATTGTGGCCGTACCACCACTGCACCATGGCATCCACCGCCCCGGCATAGGCCGAGTACGACTTGAACAGCGACACCGGCAGCGCCGCGCTGTTGACGATATGGAGCATCGCCACGGCGAGGATAAAGGCGCCAAAAAACCAGTTGGCCACGTAAATATGCTTTGGCTTGCGCTTCATGATGGTGCCGAAGAACACAATCGCATAGCACACCCACACCACCGCAATGGCTATATCAATGGGCCATTCCAGCTCGGCGTATTCCTTGGTGGTGGTCATCCCCAGCGGCAGGGTAATGGCGGCGGCCACAATAATCGCCTGCCAGCCCCAGAAGGTGAAAGCCACCAGCGGCCCGCCAAACAGCCGTACCTGGCAGGTGCGCTGCACCACCCAGTAGGCCGAGGCAAACAGCGCACTGCCGCCAAAGGCGAAAATGACCGCGTTGGTATGCAGGGGGCGCAGGCGACCGAAGTGAAACCAGGGGCCAACATTGAGGTCGGGGAAGGCCAGCTGGGCAGCAATCACCACCCCCACCAGCATGCCGACGATGCCCCACACAATGGTCATGATGGCAAACTGTTTGACGACCTTGATATTGTAGTCGGGCTTTACCTTGTGATCCGGCCCGTGACCGGTGGCAGCAATACCGCTCATTGAATAATCCTGTCTCTGTCGTGCGGAAGGGGCGGAGGGATCAGTTGCGACAGGATTATTGATGATTGCGCGGTCAATCCCCATGACCTGAATCAACTAGAGGGGAATCACAGGGTTGTGCAGTGCAAAAAATGGCGGGAGATGGGGTGCGGGAGATGGGGTGCGGGAGATGGGAGACGGAAAACCTCGCCCCGTCTCCCCTCTCCCCTCTCCCATTCAGACATCTCCCCCTACAACAGCGTACGCTTCTTGTTGGCGGCAATGCGCATGCGCAGGGCATTGAGCTTGATAAAGCCCTCGGCATCCTTCTGGTTGTAGGCGCCGGCATCGTCGTCAAAGGTAGCGATTTTCTCGTCAAACAGGCTGTCGCTGGACTTGCGCCCGGCAACAATCACGTTGCCCTTGTACAGTTTCAGGCGCACCGTGCCGTTCACATACTGCTGGGATTCGTCGATCATGGTTTGCAGCAGCTTGCGCTCCGGCGACCACCAGTAGCCGTTGTAAATCAGCTCGGCGTACCTGGGCATCAGGCCGTCCTTCAAGTGCGCCACTTCGCGGTCGAGAGTGATGGACTCGATGGCGCGGTGGGCGCGCATCATCACCGTGCCCGCCGGGGTTTCGTAGCAACCGCGGGATTTCATGCCCACATAGCGGTTTTCAACGATATCCAGGCGGCCAATACCGTTGGCGCCCGCCACCTTGTTGAGGTGCTCGATCACCGTCGCCGGGCTCATGGCCACGCCATCAATGGCAACGATATCGCCGCGCTGGTATTCCAGCTCCACATAGGTGGCCTTGTCGGGGGCGGCCTCAGGCGACACGGTCCAGCGCCACATCTCTTCCTCGGCCTCGCTCCACGGATCTTCGAGGTTGCCGCCCTCGTAGGAGATATGCAGCAGGTTGGCGTCCATGGAAAACGGCGATTTTTTGCCGCGCTTCATTTCCACCGGGATATTGTGGGTTTCGCAGTAGGCCATCAGCTTGTCGCGGGACAGCAGATCCCACTCCCGCCAGGGGGCAATCACCTTGATCCCCGGCTTCAGCGCATAGGCGCCCAGCTCAAAGCGCACCTGGTCGTTACCCTTGCCGGTGGCGCCGTGGGAAATGGTATCGGCGCCGGTTTCATTGGCGATCTCGATCAGGCGCTTGGCAATCAGCGGGCGGGCAATGGAGGTACCGAGCAGGTACTCGCCCTCGTAGATGGTATTGGCGCGGAACATGGGGAAGACGAAATCGCGGGCAAATTCCTCGCGCAGGTCGTCGATATAGATTTCCTTCACACCCATGGCCTGGGCCTTGGCGCGGGCCGGCTCCACCTCCTCGCCCTGGCCAATATCGGCGGTAAAAGTCACCACCTCGCACTCATAATTCTCCTGCAACCAGCGCACGATCACAGAGGTATCAAGACCGCCTGAATAGGCAAGAACGACTTTTTTGATAGCAGACACGGGGGAAACTCCTGGCTGGGGTGTGAATGGGGGTTTGGGCGGGCATTTTAATGGTTTAGGGGGGGGATGGACAGGGTTTGAGCCTTGAAGTCTGACGCTGGACGTCTGACGCTGGGCGCTAAAGCAGCTACCTATCGTTTCCACGCTCTGCCGCTCTCGTTCCCATTCCGCTTCGGAATCTTTCGTTCCCATGCTCCGCGTGGGAATGCCCGTCCTCCCCAACAGGGCAAGAGAGCGAGAAACTGACCATCAAGAGCAACCCCGGCCCTGCTCCAGGGACTCCTCTTGCTCGAACCCATGCAAAAACTACGCTGCATACATCAAATGCATGACCGGGACTACGAGGATGGCAAAACAGGGCTTTAAAGCTCTAGACACAGAACTTTGTCACCCTCATTTTTTCTTGGTCGAACTTCCAGTAGTTTTTTTGGATGAAGGCTGTCTTCTCCCGCTCGATTTGACAATTTTCGTCCCATCACTAGTCGCTTCGTAGAGCCTTGTCACGGAGCTTTCAAATTGGAGAGAGGTTTTTCTTTGCTTGGTCAACCTTTTGACAACCTTCTTAATTGCAGGAGATTGATAATCCCTTCGTTTGGATTCGTGGTTTATTGAAAGTTGAACCACCAACGGCAGATTATCTCCACATAATTCTAACAAGCTATCAAACAGAGAAGGATGCCCAAGTGAAAAGCGAAGTGAATCCAAAAAAAATAATGAATAAGCGCTGGAATTTGTCTTGTTTGGATCTGTACTAATTTCTTCGAGCGCACTAACAACTGCTCTCTCAAAAAACTTGAAGTTATAGTGCCTTAAAATAATGGAATTGAATATTGCGAAGAGATGTATCGGCGGGAACACACCCAGAAAAGATTTATTTTTTTCATCTGCGACTTCGCTATAGTACTGTCCCGCATCGGAAATGACATTGTAGATTCCACTTTCGATTACCGCATAAGGAGTTTGATAAGCCGCCAGAAGGAAATTCCCCATATTGATCAACTTCGAAAATCTGTGCCCTTCATGATTAATGGGTAGCGAAATAATTTCCTCAAGCAATTCTGGACAATCTCTACGTAGACCGACATAAAAAAAGTACGCGCTTGTCCAGTAGGGATGAAAAATTGATGAATCAATATTTACTTTCTGCCTTGAAAGCAAGTTTTTTGCATAGAAGAATTCTGCAAAAGATCTATGCTTGAAAGAGAATGCCCCATTCTTATTACTCTCAATAAAAATTCCTGACCTCTTAAGCATATTGTCAAATAGCTCATCGGAGTGCAGATGCAGATTTCGCTCGGAAAGATAATCTCTAAAGAACGACTTCGCCTCCTCTGGTGAAAGACTGGGAAGCTCATTCTCAAGCATATATTCAGCAATTTTGCATGATATTGCGTCGAGCGCTTCATATTCCTTCTGAGTCATCAATCCTTTCTGAATATCCCATCGCCCAAGGGAAATTTCACAGTATTTAGCATAAAGTTCAGTGAGATTCATCGGAAGCTCCTCTACTCCCTCAGAGATTAATTTGGCCAAGATTATTGCGGCAATGGGAGTCTTCGGGAGAATCTTAAATAACTCTGAATCTTTTAAATCTTCAAGCAATCGATTTTTAAGGTCAAGCCCAGAGCAGAGTTTTTCCAAAAACCTGATCATACTCTTGAGGTTTAAGGGTTTAATCTCATACCTATTCTTACGAAACTTGTCATTCGCCCCTAACAGATCGCTTGTAATTTCACGACTAGCAATCATCAGCTTCACGTCTTCTTTGACTGAAAGCTCTTCTATTAGGCAATGAATTTTATTTGTCGTTTCGTCATTTTCATCTTTCGATTCGTCAACGCCATCAATGAGAATTAAAAACTTCCTATCTTTAGATATTGGGAGCTTATATTGGCTGATGTATTTATCAATGAGAGTAGATAGCGAGTAATCTTCGTGCACCATTTCGCTACATGGAATGTAGATTGGCAATAATTTTTCTTCCTTGTAAATCTCAAGATCAGAATAGTGCTTGCATATTTGATTTAGCAGGGTTGTTTTACCACCCCCCATTTGTGATTCTATAGAAACAAAATTGGACTTGCTTATTTGATCAAAGATATCAATGTAGATTTTTCTTCCACTAAAATCATCTTCAACCTTCTCAATTTCAGGCTGCATAAATTCGCGTAAGACACCTTCTTGGATAAGGCTGTGCTTTCTTTCTCGCTCAACGCAGGAAATTCTTACATGCTCAAGCACTTGCATGTCAGCCAAATCTACTTCAACACCATAATCTGGGACATACTTGACTGTCAGATCGTAAAGCCTATTGATATCGAGAAACTTTACTTTCTGAGACTTATACCTTTCGTAAATTTTATCTTTTGCGTTTGTCGAAATAGATCCATTTGCAACAATCCATACCTCTGATAGATATATTTCCTTTTTTCCGGACGGGGATATTCTCTTTACAGTGCATTCTTCAATCTGTTGATTTATCGAACTCAGGTCCTGTGTGATTTTTCCGAGCTTGGCAACCACTCCAATATACTCTGTGTCACCAATTTCCTCTGCAACTTTAGTAAGTATGAAATCTGCCCCCATTTCACTGTTGCCGTGAGTGTAACTTACGCTTGTTATGGTTGGAATCTTGGTAAAAATCACCTGAAGCAACGGATGAAGTTCTTTGACTTCATGTTTAATATTCAGAATTCTATTTTTCAACGATTCGGTCATTGTCATTCCTCGGTTAGAGATGAGCTTCTTTTCTTCGTGCTTTCATCTTTAAAAAAATGCATTTTTCCCTAGATCTTTTGTGGGCAAATCCGATGACAATTTTCACACTCTTACTGCTCGCTGCCAGAAACCTTATAACAACATGAAGGCGAGACTATAAGGGATAACGCTCCATCGCCAGGCTTCTATCGAGCATCTACGTCAATCGAAAACAGTTATACAATACGCATACCGACCAACGGCCTTGATTCAAAGCCTATTCTCCTCAACCCTCCTTCCCAACCAGATATCATATTTTTTATGGCCATCAGGATCGATTTTTTCCGTAGCTGCGGTTACGGAGCGGGCAACCTCTTCGATGGCGTTGGCGATAAGCGTGACCTGCTTTTCAGGGATCAGCTGGCGCGCCACATAACGGCGAAGCGCGGCGCCGCGTTTGGGGTTGATCACCAGCACGTCGCTTTGCTGGTTGCTTTTTCCTGAGCCTTCCCCTGTACGGGTCACATACCAGCCAGGCAGCGCCACTACCGGCGTTACCGGATAATGCTCGCCCAAGCGTTTAAGCAAAAATTGCTGCATGGCCTGGGCGTGGCGTTTGGCCTGCTGGATGGCAGACCTGTTGGTGGCATGGGGGTACTGCAGCTTATCTCCGATAACGGTTACTTTGGCCTCCCTGCCGCCATCGGCTTTGCCCGGTTTGCGCACGGCTTTGGTCTCCACCACAAACACGCCGCCGGTGGCGATAACGATATGGTCGATATTGCCGTAGGTGTAGGGGATATCGTGGTAAACCCATGCGCCCTGGCGCATCAGGAAGTTCAGCTCCTGCCCGGTGTAGACCTCGCCGTCCATACCCAGCTTTAAGCGCATCAACTTTTTTATCTGCCCTGTGAGAATGGCGCCACCACAGGCGAGCATAACGGCCATTGAAACTGCCAGTGCCACAGGATTGAATTGATTGGGAAGATTGAGCAGATAGCCAAAGAAAATCGGGATAAACCCAACGACACAAGTAGTTGAAAGCAGAGTGGCATATTGGTCGCCAACCTGCTGACCAAGGCTGTAGCCGGGTGAGCGCAGGAGTTTTTCTGTAAAGGGTGTGTAGCGGTTGGCCCTGCGGGCGAAATAGATGTAACCGAACAGCGCCAGAACGGCGATGATGGAGCCTGATACAGCCAGCAACACCATTCCAATTCCATTCATCGCCTAACTCTCCTGTATGGCTTTATTTCCTGCGGTAACGCTATGGTTGCGAGACTGCCGGTTCAACATTGACGGGCTGGGGAGGGTTGAGTAAATCCGAATTCCGATGGCTCGGCAAGAGCCAGGGGGTAGAAAGTATCCATTTGTGGGCAGAGAGCTGGAAAACCAGGCCAGCCCGAGGCCATATTGGCTCGACAGGTACGGTCTGCGAGGGGGTCATGTGCGAGGGGGTCAGACTCGATTTGCGTTGGTAGGTCGAGTTTCGCCTGGAGCACCTACTGTTTGTAACCTGACTACTGTTGAGCTGAAGTCCGGCCTATAGCAGCTCTATAAGTAAAGAAAGCATTTTCTGGCACCCAGAGCCTGTGATACATTGAATGCAGTGAATACAAGTATCTGATCGGAGACTCACCCATGGCAACCTCGATTCGCCTTACCCCCGACATAGAGCAACGCCTCGACCACCTCGCCACCCAGACCGGGCGCACCAAGGCTTACTACCTGCGGGAAATTATCGAGCAGGGGCTTGAAGACCTGGAGGACTACTACCTTGCCGCCGACGTGCTGGAACGTGTACGCAAGGGTCAGGAACAGGTTCATTCCGCAGCCGACCTGAGAAAAGACCTTGGCCTGGACGATTGATTACGCCGAGACGGCAAAAAAAGAACTGCGCAAACTGGACAAGCAGACAGCGCGGCGCATTGTCGACTTTATGGACGAGCGTATCGCCGGGCTGGAAAACCCGCGCAGTACAGGCAAGGCATTGACTGGCCCGCTGGGAGGACTTTGGCGTTACGGCGTAGGAGATTGCCGGGTGATTTGCGACATTCAGGATGGCGCATTGCGTGTTCTGGTGGTTCGAGTTGGCAATCGGCGCGACGTTTACCGATAGGGCGGATGAGACAGGGGGTCAGACTCGATATGCATACTGAGGAATCAACGGAAGCGAGCCTCACCTCGTTAATCCTGGCCTGAATCATCTTCGGGATAAGACCAACCCCCGGACTGCCACACACAGCCCCGGTTAGCCCTGCCCGGAGACCCCGGGCTATAAAGCCCCGGCACTTTCCGGTAGGATGCAGCCCCTGATCAACCAGCCCGGCCCGCCATGCAAACCCTGACGATTACCCGCCCCGACGACTGGCATCTCCATCTGCGCGATGGTGACGCCCTGGCAACCACCGTGCCCGATGCCGCACGCTATTTTGGACGCGGGATTGTGATGCCCAATTTGGCGCCCCCGGTTACCACCACGGCCCAGGCCAGCGACTATCGCGGGCGACTGCTCGCCAACCGGCCTGCCCAAAGCCACTGGCAGCCGCTGATGGTGCTGTACCTCACCGACAACACCCAGCCTGACGAAATCATTGCCGCCAAAAACAGCGGTATCGTCTTTGCCGCCAAATACTACCCGGCGGGCGCCACCACCAATTCGGACGCGGGCGTCACCGATCTCAACAGGATCAACGCTGTTTTGGCCACCCTGGAGAAGGTGGGCCTGCCGCTGCTGCTGCACGGCGAGGTGACGGACAATGAGATCGATATTTTTGACCGGGAAGCTGTATTTATCGACCGCCACCTGAAACGCATCGTCAATGACTTCCCGGCTCTGAAAGTGGTGCTGGAACATATCACCACCCGCGAAGGCGCGCAGTTTGTGAGCGAATCGCGGGAAAATGTTGCCGCCACCATCACCCCCCAGCATTTGCTGTTCAACCGCAACCACATGCTGGTGGGAGGTATCAGGCCGCACTTTTACTGCCTGCCCATTCTCAAGCGCAATATTCACCAGGAGGCGCTGATCAAAGCGGCTATAAGCGGCAGCCCGCGCTTTTTCCTCGGCACCGATTCGGCGCCCCACAGCCAGAGCCGCAAGGAAAACGCCTGCGGTTGCGCCGGTTGCTACAGCAACCACGCGGCCATTGAGCTGTATGCGGAATTTTTTGAGCGTGAAAACGCTCTCGACAAGCTCGAAGCCTTTGCCAGTTTTTACGGCGCCGACTTCTACGGCCTGCCCCGCAACAGCGACACCATCACCCTGGTGCGCAAGCCCTGGCAACTGCCCGCCACTGTGCCCTTGGGCGGGGAGGCGATGGTGCCACTGATGGCGGGCGAGACTCTCAACTGGCAGCTCACAACCGGCAACTGGCAGGTAAGCCATGACTGATATTTCGTTCACGGACCAACTGGATGGCCTCACCACCCTCGGCAACCGCTTTCGCGGATTTTTGCCGGTGGTCATCGATGTGGAAACCGGCGGTTTTGACTGCAAGGAGCACGCCCTGCTGGAAATTGCCGCCGTCACCCTCGACATGGACGACAACGGCCAGCTGGTGCGTCGCGAAACTATCGCCGCAGCGGTGATTCCCCACCCGGATATGCGCATAGAACAGGCGGCGCTGGACTTTACCGGCATCGACCCCAGCGATCCCAATCGCAACGCCCTGCCGGAAAAGGAAGCCCTGCACGACATTTTTGCCAAGGTGCGCGAGTGCGTGCGCGACAACGACTGCACCCGCGCCGTGATCGTCGCCCACAACGCCCACTTTGACCTGGGTTTTGTCAATGCCGCCAGCGAGCGCGCGGGCATCAAGCGCAACCCTTTCCACCCTTTTTCCTGCTTTGATACCGCCACCCTGGCGGGCCTGGCTTTTGGTCAGACGGTGCTGGCGCGCGCCTGCGCCGCTGCGGGAATCCCCTTCAGTAACCGCGAAGCCCACAGCGCCGCCTACGACGCCGAGCGCACTGCCGAGTTGTTTTGCCTGATCGTCAACAGATGGAAGGAATTGGGGGGTTGGCGCTAGCCAATCACTCATGTCTCTACAAAAAAGCCCGGAATTTCCGGGCTTTTTTGTGCAGCAGTCACGTAGGATGGGTGGAGCATAGCGATACCCATCGATGCCGCTAGATCTTGATGGGTATCGCTATGCTCAACCCATCCTACAAAGCTCTCAGGGGGAATTCTCACAAGGAGCTTTCACAGGAACTTTCACCGCGAAAAAACGCCATAACAACCAAGGAGGTTGATATGGCGACCAAACCCGCATTCAAGCAAAGACAGGAAGACAGGGGCAGCCACCCCGGCGACTACTGGCCCCTTGTGGCACTGATCGCGGTGGCGGCCCTGGCGGCATTCGCCCTGACCAAACCGGTGGCTGGCGGCCTGACGACCTGGATGCATTTTTTCATGGGGCTGTTTTTGTGTGTCTTCGCCCTGCTCAAACTCTTTCACCCCTCCGCCTTTGTCGATGGCTTTGCCATGTACGACCTGCTCGCCAAACGGCTGCGGGGTTACGGCTATGTTTACCCCTATATTGAACTTGCCTTGGGGCTGGGCTACCTGGCGTTTTTTCAGCCGCCCTTTGTATATGGCGCCACCATTGTCGTTATGGGATTTGGCGCCCTTGGAGTTATTGCCGCGCTGCGCCAGGGGCTGGATATCAACTGCCCCTGCATGGGCTCTGTGCTCGATGTGCCGCTGAGCACCGTCACCCTCACAGAAGATATCGGCATGGTGGTGATGGCCGCTGCGATGTGGGCAATGTATATCTGACCAAATGGAGTGAATACGATGCCTGACAAATGGAGCGACAAAGACGAACGCCAGTTTTCCCATGTCCGCAAGGAGCAGGAAAAAAGCGGCAAGCCCCGCAAGCGGGCCGAGGAAATCGCCGCCAGAACCGTCAACAAGCAGCGGCGGCTGGAAGGTCGTACCCCTTCGCGTAAATCCCAGGGCACGGGCAATCCCAACAGCCCGCTGGACTCCCGCACCCGTCAGGAGCTGTATAACCGGGCGTCAGAACTCCAGATAAGAGGCCGCAGCAGCATGACCAAAAGCGAGCTGATTGACGCCATCAGAAGCCGCCAGTAGCTGTGTGGCAGGTTGCCCTGCCGTGCAAAATTTTACTTAGCAGTGTTTGTGTCATCCCGTTCAAAGCGGGCCTGGTACGCCTCCACAAAGGCATTGCGCAGCACTGACAAAAAGGCCTGCCAGGCGCTGATATCGCGGCGCTCAAGGTTACCCTTGATCTCGATGCGGGAGGCAATACGGTTTTCAGGCTGATTGCGAAAGATCCTGCCCAAGCCGCCTACCAGAGCCTCCCAGGCGGCACTGAAAACGCCCTTTTCGATATCTTTCTCCAGGTCAAGCACCTCAACATTGTCCAGCAGCGGCTTGGCGTAGCCGTTGAGCTGGCCATCTCTGGCGTTGATTTCCATGACAAATGCGCCCTCGCCGGATTGAAAGTCAAAATTGCCATAGGCCTCGGCCAGATCATTGATCCGGCGCAGATCAATGTCTGTGATCTTCATATTGATATCGAAATCGTGGAAATCGCCGAGGGGATCGAGAAAACCATCCAGCGTGGTTGCCGCATTTTCCAGCATCAAGCCCTGAAGGGTGAATTGTGCAGGGCGGGTGCCCTCGCTGCGATCGGCATTGGTGATATTGGTAAAAGCGCCCTCCAGATCAGTCATCAGCAGATGCACCGGCGGGTCCGAAGTAAAGTTGTGAAAATGCAGCTTGCCGTTCTGGATACCCAGCCGGTCAATCCTGATGGGCACCAGTTGCTGCAAGGCCTGCTGCCAGTCGGTACCGGCACCGGCCTGGGCGCCGCGCTCACCGTCGACAAAATGCAGTTCGGGATTGAGAAAATCCACATCCGCCACCACCGCACCGCGCCACAGGGCCGACCAGCTGACGGACATATCGATACTGTCGGCGTGGAAAAACGGCACCTGCACCGCTTCGTCCACCTTCACCACCTCAAGATCGTAGAGGGTGTAGGCACCGCGCCACAGGGCGATGCCCACATCCTCGGTAAGGCCGCGATAAGCGCCCATCTGCGCCATTTTGTCGTTGAGGTAATCCTTGACCAGGGATGGCAAGGCCAGACGCAATATCACCAGTAAAAGCACCACCAGGAGGATGGCGATGAGGGTAACGGAATAGCGTCTGGCCACCATAAGTCACCTTTAGCAAGGGGTTTGTCGAACGCTGCGCTCTGTCATGCCCCCGCTGTCGGAATCAGTCGCCTGTCATAATCCGCGCTGCCAATAGCGCAATTGGCGGCACTGTTTGATAAACCCCGAGACAGATTTGGCATCCTTCAGTTTAAGGCAGCCTTTATCGAGAACATCGCCTATCCCGGCCTTATCCAGCAGTGGCTTCGCCTCTTCACCATAGCCGATAAACTTGTGGTGGTTAAAGGCATCGCTGATAAACGCCAGGGCCGCCGGATTTTTAAGCAGCGCGTCCTGACTGCCTTTGCCAGGCAGGATAACGATGGCATCAAACAGCACCGAGGGGCCGCCATCCACCTTTTCATCAATGGTGTGGGCCTGCCCGCTGCTGTCTTTGAGTTGCCCGGCATGGGGCGCTACCAGGGCGTGGATCGCTCCCTCGGCCTCCAGAGCTTTTTCAAGCTGGCTGAACAGCGCGCCGTCAAATCCTTCGCCAGCCAATACACCCACCTTGCGGCCCTTGAAGCTGTCCGGACCGTTTTTGAGAATACTGAGTTTGTCTGAAGCGGGCAGGTCCATACGTGTTTTCACGGCAGCCTGAGCTGGCTTGGGCATGCTGTGTATGGCCAGGTTACCAGCCACCGTCATGGCCAGATTCTTGTCGATATTGAGCAGGTGGGACACCATGCGCTCGCGGATGGCAACGGTTTTGACCTTGCTCAGCTCGAAGGCCAGGGCATCGGCCATATGCCGCTGCTCGGTGGCGGTCTGGCTGATATAAAACTGCCGGGCCTGGCTGTAGTGATCGGCAAAGGTGGGCGAACGCACCCGCTGCTTTTCGCCCTGCACGGGCTGGGGGTAACTGGCAAAGCCTTTTTCCGGGCTTTCCCGTGGGCCGCCCTCCTCGCCCCAGCTGTTTGGTTCATAGTTGGCGCGGCCCTTGGGGTTGTGCATGGCCATATGGCCATCCTGCTGAAAATGCCGCATCGGGCACTTGGGGGCGTTAATGGGAATATGAGTAAAGTTCGGCCCGCCCAGACGCTTGAGCTGGGTATCGAGGTAGGAAAAATTGCGGCCCTGCAACAGCGGGTCTTCCGACTGATCGATACCGCGCACGATATTCTGGGTGCAAAAGGCCACCTGCTCGGTCTCGGCAAAAAAGTTGTCCACCACCCGATCCAGCACCAGACGCCCGACGATGCGCACCGGCACCAGCTCTTCGGGAATCAGTTTGGTGGCGTCCAGCACATCGAATTCAAAGCGCTTGGCAAAGTCCTCGTCAAACACCTGCAAGCCCAGCTCCCACTCCGGGAAATCACCGCGACTGATGGCATCCCACAAATCGCGACGGTGGAAATCCGGGTCGGCGCCATTGAGCTTTACTGCCTCGTCCCACACCACGGATTGCATCCCCTGCCGGGGTTTCCAGTGAAATTTGACAAAAACCGCCGCGCCCTTGCTGTTGACCATGCGAAAGGTGTGCACACCGAAGCCTTCCATAAAACGCAGGGAGCGGGGAATCGCCCGGTCTGACATGATCCACATCACCATGTGCATGCTTTCGGGCGTGAGGGAAATAAAATCCCAGAAGTTATCGTGGGCAGTCTGGGCCTGGGGAAAGCCGCTGTCGGGTTCCTCCTTGGCAGCATGAATCAGGTCGGGGAATTTCATCGCATCCTGAATAAAAAAAACCGGAATATTGTTGCCAACGATGTCCCAGTTGCCCTCTTTGGTGTAGAGCTTGACAGCAAAACCCCGCACATCGCGCGCCATGTCCGGCGAACCCTTGCTGCCCGCCACAGTGGAAAATCGCACAAAGGCAGGGGTTTTTTCGCCCTTGCGCTGGAAGATATCGGCGCTGGTGATGTCCTTGAGGGAATTGTAGGTTTCAAAATAGCCATGGGCGCCGTAACCCCGGGCATGTACTACCCGTTCGGGGATTCGCTCATGGTCAAAATGAAAGATCTTGTCGCGCAGAATGTGGTCTTCCAGCAGGGTCGGGCCGCGCACCCCCGCCTTGAGGGAGTTCTGGTCATCGGCAACGGGCGCCCCCTGCTGGGTGGTAAGGATATCGTCTACACCTGTAGCCTGTTGGTGTAGCTCGCCGCCTTTTCCTCTGGTGGTTTTAAGATTTTTCTTGCTGGACATAACGCCTCCTCTCTCATGGGCATCTGCGAAAACAGCCTGCGATTAATTCAGAATTGACTTAATTTCTGCTTGTTATCGCCGAAAAATCACCCTGTCATCATCGCAGCGGCAATTGAAGGCGATGGAAAATTCGACAAGCCCATGCTTTATAAATTCAATGTTATTTTTTCCACACAGACACAGGATGAACAGTGCCAAAGACACTGCCTCAAAAAATTAGCCAGATTAATTTTTAAAAAATAAGCAGCTTAAAACACGCATAATAGGACAGCTTTATATGAAGAGCGGCATATAAGCAGAAAGCTTTTTATGCCGGTTATGTAGTTTGCAGGATGGGGAGCACGGCGATAAGCATCGTGTTCTTGCGGTATCGATGGGCATCGCTCAGCGTGAACACTATTGAAACGGTACGTTTTATTCGAGAGTCCGTTCATGCTGAGCCGGTGAGTCCGTTCGTGCTGAGCCAGTGAGTCCGTTCGTGCTGAGCTGGAGAGTCCGTTCGTGCTGAGCTGGAGAGCCCGTTCGTGCTGAGCTTCAGAGTCCGTTCGTGCTGAGCCTGTCGAAGCACTCGCCAGACCTTCGACAGGCTCAGGCCGAACGGTATTCACGTTTACTTCGTGCCAGATCACTAAAGCGGCCTGACAGCAACAACAATGGCGTTAAAATTCTGCCCACCCCATGGGCTCATGACGCTGTAATCATGCTCCAGCAACGTGACGTCAAAACCTGCTTCCTCAAGCATTTTCTCCAGCGTCGGCAGGGTGACTGCTGTCATGGTGTGGTGGTCGCGCCAGTGCCGGGTGTCAGCGGCGGATTCACGGGTGATGGAAAGCCTTAAATCCAGCACATCACCCTCCCCACGGTAATACCAGCCGGATTGAAAACTGAGCACGCCAGCGCCATCCGCCACGCGGGTCATAATGCCGTTGTCATTGCGAATACCGCGCGCATCCACCGCATTAAAAATAAACACGCCGCCGGGCTTGAGAGCCTGCCAGGCGCAGCTCAGGGTTTGCGCCAGCGCAGTGGTGGGGTAACTGTAATGGATGGAATACAAAAAACAGGTGATCAGGTCGAAAGCGGCCACCTGCTCAAAAGCCGCCAGATCACACAGCAACAGCTGCGCCCCCGGGCATCGGGCTGCCGCCTGCTCCAGCATTTGCGCGCTGTTATCCAGCCCGCTGGGAACAAAGCCCAACCCCTGCATGTGCAACAAGTGCTGGCCTGTGCCGCAGGCCAGGTCCAGATACTCTCGTCCAAAAGAGTCTCTTCCAAGAGAGTCTCGCCCGCCAGATGAGGCAAAGCACTCAAAAGCCCGCAGGGCAAAGTCACACTGCCCGGCGTAATCCACCTCGGCACAGAACTGGTCGTAGTAACCCGAGAGATCGGCGTAGAGGTTTCCGGTGGCGGGCATGGCGGGTCCGAAGAATGGATGACTGCGGCGGGGTCTGGCAGCGCGGGGCGCAATTCTGAGGCCATATGGGTTGAGCGGCAAGTGGCAGGATACTGAGTAAAGGAAGCAGCAGAGCACTGGCTGAGGATGGCAAAGGCCATGTGGATCAGGCAGTGCGTGTCGAATCAGTGGCTGGCCCAGCAAAGCCAGAATCGCACCTGACTTGAGTTCGACTAGAAGCTTGAACCGGGCTGTTTAAGGAACTCGATTTCGTCCTCAGTTGAATCCCTCCCCAAAATCCCGTTGCGATGGGGATAGCGACCAAAGCGGACGATGATATCGCGGTGCTTGTTCTCGAAATCCAGGTTGTTCTGGATGCCATTGGCGCGGAACAGCTCAACGGCGAGATCGTGAATCAGCAGTGATTCGCTGTGCATATAGGGCATATAGAGAAAGCTGCGCTGCACCGCTGACAGCGCTTGATCGGCCCCGGCGGCCACAGCCTCCTGGGCGAGTGCCAGGGCCAGCGCATCACTGGCAAAGGCTGCCGCAGTATCGCGGTGGATATTGCGGGAGAACTGATCGAGGACGATAATTTCAGCCAGTCTCCCCTCGGCGCTGGCGCGCCAGGAATAGAGTTCGCACTGGCACGCCTGGCGGTGCAGTTCGCCAAAGCGCTGTGCAATCACTTGATCGAAGGCGGGGTCTTTTTTCCACCATTGGGCGGGCTGTGTTTCGTCAAACCAGAAGGTCAGCACCTGTTCGGGTTGCATGGCAATCTCCGCTTATTCGGCCCGCAAGGCATCAATCGGACTCATTCGTGTGGCATTCATGGCCGGTCGCAACCCGGCCACCAGGCCGATAGCCATGGACAATCCGAGGGCGCCGATCACCACCACGGGTTCGACCGCAACCGGCAGGCTGGGGACAAAAAGTGTTACCAATCCCAAAAAGACAAGTATCGCCGCCACACCGCAGGCGCCACCGGCAAAGCCGAGGAAGATTGCCTCACCAAGAAACAGGTTACGCACCTGGTTGCGGGTACCGCCCAAGGCGCGCAGCAGGCCCACCTCGCTGACGCGCTCGGTGACGGTGATCATCAGGATGGTGGTGATGCCCACCGCACCCACCAGCAGGGAGATGGCGCCCAGCCCTGCCCCGGCGAATTTGAGGATCAGCAGGATATTGTCCATGGTCGCCAGCATCTGGTCCTGGGTGACGATGGTGAAATCCTCGAAACCGTGGCGGCGTATCAGATGCTGCCTTACCCTTTCGGCAATATCCTCGGCACTGAGCGATGGACTGTAAAAAATGTCGATTTCCATCAGGCTTTCGCGGTTGAACATTTGCAGGGCCTTGTTGGCCGGGATATAAACCATGTCGTCGAGGTCGACGCCGAGAAATTCGCCCTTCGATTCCATCACGCCCACCACCCGGAAACGCACCCCGCCGATATGGACAAATTCACCCAGGGCATTGGCGCTGCCAAACAGTTCTGTTTTCAGCTCGCTGCCCAGCACGGCAAAGGCCCGGGCGCGCTCAAAATCCTCGACCGGCAAAAATTTGCCACTCGCCGCCACCATGCCCCAGGCCTTGTCGGCCTGTGGCCCCACACCGGCGATATTGGTGTAGCGGCTGCGCGAGCCCGCCTTGACCTGGGAGTTGCCCATCACCTGGGGCACCACCTCCTCCACCCCCGGCAGCTGTTCAAGACTCTGGGCGTCGGCCAGGGTGAGGGGCCGGGTGGTATTGATAATGCCGCCGATGCCGAAGGTTTCCGTTTTGCCAGGTGTGATGGCGACGATATGGCTGCCGAACTGGGTGAACTCCTTGAGCACAAACACCCGCAGCCCTTCACCCAGGGAGGTGAGCAGCACCATGGCGGCAATACCGATGGCAAAGCCGACAATAGTCAGTAGTGAGCGCACCCGCTGCATCCACAGGGCGCGCACTACCCAGCTGAGGCTGTCGCGGGCTTTCATGGGTTGGTTACTCCAGAAAGGCCCATCATTGCAGCACACCGCGCATCGCCAGCACCGGATCAACCCCGGCGGCGCGCTTGGCGGGCAGCCAGGAGAACACCAGCCCCGCCGCCAGTGCAGTTGCAGCTGCAGCGGGCACCGCCCACCAGGGCGGCATCAGGGGAAAGACTGGATACAGCTGGCGCACCAGAAACACCGCGCCATAGGCAAAGGCGATGCCCGCCACAATGCCCAGGCACACCAGCAGCATGGATTCACCCAGAAACAATTGCCGGACCTGGTTGCGGCTGGCACCGATGGCTTTCAGCAAACCGATCTCGGCGCGCCGCTGGCTGACAGAGATCAGGCTGATGTTCATGATCAGGATACCGGCCACCAGCAGGCTGATAGCGCCGATGGCACCAATGGCCAGAGTCAGGGCAGTGAGAATATTGTTAAAAGACTCAAGCATCGAATCCTGGGTGACAATGGTGATATCGTCCTCGCCATCGTGGCGTTCACGGATCACCTGGTAGATGCGCTGCTTGGCGAGATTTTCATCGGCGCCCTCTTTCAGCTCCATGATGACCCTAAACAGACCCGGCGAGTTGAACAACTGCTCCGCCGTCTTTACCGGAATCAGCACCAGGTTGCTCATATCGATCCCGAAGGATTCCCCGGTATCGGCGAGCACACCGGTCACCCGCATGCGGCGTTCGCCAACTCGTACCCACTCACCCACCGCACGGTTGTTGCCAAACAGCTCATGCTTGAGCTCAGCCCCCAACACGCAGATAGAGAGGGCGTCGGTATTGGCGCGCTCGGGGAAAATCTGCCCCTGGCTGACGGTCATCTGGCGCACGGCAAAAAATCCCCGGCCACTGCCCATCACCATCGCCTCCCGCGAGCGATTGTCACGGGATATTATGGTTGTGCCGGCAATAATCGGGGCAATAGCGCCGATGGAGGGAATGCGCGCCAGGGCATCGGCATCGTCGAGGGTGAGATCGCGGGGCGAATTGCCAAACAGCGGCGGCCTGCCGCCAACGGTTTCATTGCGACCGGGGAACACCACGATCAGGCGATTGCCGAGGCTGGAGAACTCCCTGTCGATATAGCGCCGCGCGCCCTCGCCGACACTGGTGAGCATTACCACCGAGGCCACACCAATGGCCACCGCCAGCAGCAACAGGCCGGTGCGCAGGGCGTTGCCGCTGAACACCTGCCAGTTAAAGCGCAGCTGGTCAGCCAGGCGCATGGCGCTCATCCTCGACAATCTGGCCGTCCACCATGCGCACACGGCGCTGGGCGCGCTGGCCCAAATTGCCATCGTGGGTCACCACTACCAGGGTAATGCCCTCGCTGTTGAGGTTTTCCAGCACGTTGACAATATCCCGCCCCGAACTCTGGTCGAGATTGCCGGTGGGCTCGTCCGCCAGCAGGATGCGCGGCTTCATCACGATGGCGCGGGCAATAGCCACCCGTTGCAGCTGACCGCCTGAGAGCTGACCGGGGCGGTGGTGCTTGCGGTCGAGCAGGCCCACCAGTTGCAGTACGTGCTCCACCGCTTCACGGCGCGCCCTGGTTGTTTCACCCGCCAGCACCATGGGCAGCTCGACATTCTCAAAGGCATTGAGACGACCGATCAGATGAAAGGCCTGGAAGATAAAGCCGATATTGTCGCGACGCAGGGCGGCGCGCTGCTCTTCAACCAATTGCTCGGTGGCAATGCCGTTGATGTGGTAGCTGCCGCTATCGGGGCGATCGAGCAGTCCCAGCATATTGAGCAAGGTCGATTTGCCGGAGCCGGACGGCCCCATCACTGACACATATTCGCCGGTCTGGATATCCATATCCAGATCGCGCAGCGCGTGCAGGGGCTGGCCGCCCATCTGGTAGGTTTTGTTGAGCCCGCGCAGCTGGATCATGGCAGGCTCTGCCGGTTGAGTCCTGGCCGACTCAGTTGTGAAAAGCTCAGCCATGGCTATTGCCGGAACTTGTTCGCAGTGGTGTCTGAGTCGGCTGGCTCGATCTCGGCCCGCGCGCCTTCCACCACCCCGGTTACACCGACATTGGACACCACTCTGTCACCCGCCTTGAGTCCGCCCGTCACTTCGGAGTAGCGCCAGTTGGCAAGGCCGGTGGTGATCTCGCGCTTTTCCAGATAACCGCTGTCGTTAACCACCATCACAAAGCGGCCGTCGAGGATCACTTCAGAGGGAATGCGCAAGGCATGGTCATTGCTGTCGAGAATGACCTCCATATCGGCACTGTAGCCGGTGAGCAATTTGACACCCTCGGGCAGCGAGGTCAGTTTTGCTTCCACCTCAACAGTGCGGGCCTGCTTTTCGTAGTCGACCACATAGGGAGCGATACGGGTGACCCTGGCATCAAAATTGACACCCCGGTAGGCATCGAGGTTGACCCGCACCGGCATGCCAACGCTGATACTGGCGGCGTCCACTTCATCGATGGGGGCGGAAATGTAATGGCAATCGTCAGTGATCAGGTCGATGGCGGGCGGGGTGGGGATGCCGGGGGGTGAAGGGGTCACATACTCGCCCAGCTCGCCGGTGACATCGGCAACCACACCGGCAAAGGGCGCCTTCAGTTCGGTCTGATCGAGCAGCGCTTGGGCCAGTTCGACGGAAGCAAGCGCCTGCTGCTCCCGCGCCTTGCTGGCCTCGCAACCGGCGGCACTGGCTTCAGCCCTGGCCCTGGCAAGATCGGCAGACTCCACCGAGACCAGTTTTTTACTCACCAATCCTTCCAGGCGTTTGCTCTCCCGTTGATCGGAGCGGGCAGAAATGCATTTGCTCTGGCGCTCGGCGACCGCCGACACCTGGGCAGCGCGGGCCTCACTCAGGCGCGCTGCGCGGTCCAGATTCCACAGGGTCATCAGCAGCTGCCCCTCCTCTACCTGGTCACCTTCTGTGACCAGCAACCGGGATATCTGTCCGCCCATGGGCATCGACAGGCGCGCCCGCTGGCAGGCTTCCACAGTGCCTGCGCGGGTATTGGCGACGCTTTGCTCAACAGCGCCGCGCTCCACTTCCAGCAGGGTAACGACAACCTTATCGGGGCGCGATACCAGGTAGTAGGCTACAACCACCAGCAGCACCAGCAGTGCCGCAATCAACCAGCGTTTCATGCAATTTCCTGCCCAATGACAATCCATGATTGTTGCGAGCTAGGGTACTACATCAACACAGCCCAGTCCCCTGCGCTCGGTCAAGTGGCTGTGTAAAAGTGTGTATCAATTAGGCTGGCATGGGCCTGCTTCGTTAAGCGCCGCGCTTCCAGCCCAGTTTTTTCTCAATGGCGGTAATCACCATGGCGGCGATATCAATACCGGTGGCAGATTCAATGCCTTCCAGACCGGGGGAGGAATTCACCTCCAACAGCAGCGGCCCCTTGGATGAGCGGATCAGATCAATACCCGCCACCGAGAGATTCATGGCCTTTGCGGCTTTGACAGCGATACGCCGCTCCTGGGCGGTAACCTTGACCAGGGAGGCCTTGCCCCCCTGATGGAGATTGGCGCGAAACTCGCCGGGCGCCGCTTCGCGCTCGATGGCCGCCACCACCTTGCCGTCGATAACAAAGCAGCGGATATCCTTGCCCTTGGCCTCCTTGATAAATTCCTGCACCAGGATATTGGCGTTGAGGCTCTTGAAGGCGTTGATCACGCTCTCTGCGGCCTTGTTGGTTTCGGCCAGTACCACGCCGCGACCCTGGGTGCCCTCCAGCAATTTGACGATCAGGGGCGCGCCGCCCACCATGCTGATCAGGTCCTGAGTATCAAGGGGCGAGTTGGCAAACCCGGTGATGGGAATATTGAGACCTGAATCCAGCAGCGCTTGCAGGGAGTAGAGCTTGTCGCGGGATTTGGTGATGGCCTCGCTGTCATTGAGGCACAACACCCCCATGGTCATGAACTGGCGCAGCAGGGAGCAGCCGTAGTGGGTCATGCTGGGGCGAATGCGCGGGATCACGGCATCGAGATCGCTGATGATGGTGCCACCGCGGTAATGAACCTCGGGCTTTTCCGCATCCAGCTTTATATAGCAGTGGCGGATATTGAGAAACATCATGTCGTGGCCGCGCTCGCGACCCGCTTCCATCAGGCGCTCATTGCTGTACAGCTCCGGGTTGCTGGCCACCACGGCAATTTTCAGCCCGCCCTGGGTAAACTCTGCCGTGTCGTAATGCTGGCGGAATACATCGACCGCCACCTCGCCGAGGCGAAAACTGGCATCCGGGTCCACCAGCAGGCGGCCGCTCATGGCCTCGCGGCCGAGCAGCATGCGGTAACCCATGGAATCGCGGTTGGTGAGGGTGACTTCGATATCCCAGGTATCGTTGCCGAGGGTCAGGGGAGTGCGGATCACATAGCGCTTTTCAGTCTCGCCGGTGGAACTGCGCACAGTGCGGCGGTCCACCACCGGGGCATCGCACTTCACCAGCACCTTGCGGTTGCTTTGCAACGGGTGGACCTCAAAACTCACCCACAGCTCGCCGTCCGTGGTGTAGGGCTTGATATTGAAGGCATGGAGGGAAGAGGTTTTGGCGCCCGAGTCGACGCGGGCCTTGATGGCAGGAATATTCAGGGCGGTGAGGTGACACCACTCCTGATTGCCAACGATAACCTTGGGGCCGGATTGCTGAACCATGCTGTGCCTGGAAGGGTGGGGGCGGGCGCGGATTATCCGGGTGAAGGTACCACCACCGCAATATGTGCGTGGTTTTTATTGATGCGGTACGTTTTATTCGAGAATCCGTTCGTGCTGTGCTTAAGAGCCCGTTCGTGATGTGTTTAAGAATCAGTTCGTGATGTGCTTAAGAGTCCGTTCATGCTGAGCCTGAGATTCCGCTCGGACTGAGCGCTTAAGGGCCCGCTCGTGCTGAGCTTGGGAGTCCGCTCGTGCTGAGCATGGGAGTCCGCTCGGCCTGAGCCTGTCGAAGCACGCGAGGCCTTCGACAGGCTCAGGCCGAACGGTATTTACGTTTAGCTCGTGTCGAATCAATATTCATGGCTGCCTATCAGTCTTCAACATCCGGGTCATTTTTGGGAAAATCGTAGTGCAGCAACTTGCCGCAGCCTGCCTTGAGCGCATTCCAGGAGGCAATATCAAGCTCCAGCTGGGCAACACCGCAGGTGGGGATGTTGGTGATATGGTCGAGGGCGAGAAAATTGACCAGGTCGGTGATGGCGGGGTTGTGCCCCACCACGGCGATCGACTGCCACTGGGCATCGAGCTTGCGCAGGTACAGCATCACATCATCGTAATCGAAGCTGTACAGATCGGGGCACACCTCGATCATGTCGCTGTTAAATCCGGCGCACTCAGCCATCAACTCGATGGTTTGCATGGCGCGCCGGGCCGGGCTGGTGAAAATCCGTTCCACCCGGTGATCAAGTTTGGCAAGGCGCTCCCCCATCTCGGAGGCATTGCGAATACCGCGCTTTTTCAGCGGTCGCTGCAGATCAGTCAGGGAGGGTTCTTTCCAGGAGGATTTGGCGTGGCGGATCAGTAAAAGTGTTTTCACGCGGATCTCCTGTGGACGGGAACATCAATTTTGCTATGCTTACGCGCCCATCAAACACCGGATTGATGACAGATTCATGACCATAGCGGGGATAACGGGTCATGAAACCGGCATCACTCCACTGCAAGGGCGAGAAGCAATCCATCATGAAATCCACGGACGCGAAGCACTCCGACAACAAGATTGTTGGCATCAAACTCTTTGGTATAAAGAATTGCGACACCGTGCGCAAGGCACGCCAATGGCTCGACAGCCAGGGCGTGAAGTACCAGTACCACGATTTCCGTGACGACGGCCTGAGCCTCGAAACCATCCAGGACTGGCTCAACCGCATTGACTCACAAGCGCTGCTCAACAAGCGCAGCACCACCTGGAAAAACCTCGATGAGGCAACGCGCAGCAATCTCGCTGAGGCGGATATCCCGGCGCTGCTGGCAGCTCACCCTACCCTTATTAAAAGGCCGGTGCTGGAGATTGGCGACCGCCTGAGCACAGGTTTTAATGAAAAAACCTGGCAGCAACTTATTCACTGACTGGAGACACCCATGACAACTCTTCACAGCCTCGGGCTGGGCATCGGCACCCGCAACAGCAAGGGCGAGTGGCTGGAAATTTTCTACCCTCAACCATTGCTCTCCCCTTCCACAGCCGCTGCCGACGTGATTAGCAATGTAACCGGATTGGCTAATGGCAACGGTTTTGCTGATCTGGACGACGACACCCTGGCGCAACTCGCCAGCGCCTTTGAGACCGCCGGTGAAAGCGAATTGGCCCTGCTTGCCAGCAGCCTGCAGGGCAGCGCCAGGCCAGCGGTGCTGACGGTGATTGCCGAGGATGCCAAGCCGCAATCGATACCTGAGGTCTACCTCAAATTGCATCTGTTGTCCCACCGCCTGGTCAAACCCCACAATCTGGTGCTCGACGGCATGTTCGGTGTTCTGCCCAATGTTGCCTGGACCAGCGAGGGTGCCATTGATCTGCAGGAGTTGCCCCGGCGCCAGCTGGCCGCACGCCTCAAAGGCACCACCCTGTCGGTGGATTGCGTGGATAAATTTCCCAAAATGGTGGATTACGTGGTCCCTGCCGGAGTGCGCATCGCCGACACCGCGCGGGTACGGCTGGGGGCCTACCTGGGCGAAGGCACGACCATCATGCACGAAGGTTTCGTCAACTTTAATGCAGGCACTGAAGGCCCCAACATGGTGGAAGGCCGCATCTCCGCCGGTGTGTTTGTCGGCTCCGGTTCCGACCTAGGCGGCGGCTGCTCCACCATGGGCACCCTCTCCGGCGGCGGCAACATCATTATCTCGGTGGGCAAGGGCTGCCTGATCGGCGCCAATGCCGGTATCGGCATTCCCTTGGGGGATCGCTGCACCGTGGAAGCCGGGTTGTACATCACAGCGGGTACCAAGGTGCTGATCCTTGATGACAAGCGCCTGCCGGTAGGGGAAATCAGCGCCCGAGAACTGGCGGGCAAATCCGACCTGCTGTTCCGCCGCAACTCCATCAGCGGGGCGGTGGAATGCCTGACCAACCAGTCGGCAATTGAGTTGAATGCGGCCTTGCATGCGCACAACTGAGTTGTACCTGGGGCCAGATCTTCGATGTCTGGCGACAGTCGCCAAAGCGGAGCATTGCCATGAGTAATTATTCCCCCACTGTTCTTTTGGCCAGCGACCTGATTCGCCGCCGTTCGGTAACCCCTGAAGATGCGGGTTGCCAGGAGTTGATGATCGGGCGTTTGCGGACAGCTGGTTTTGTGGTGACCGAGCTGCCCTTTGGCGATGTTCACAACTTCTGGGCGGTGCATGGCAGCAGTGGGCCGATCCTGTGTTTTGCCGGCCACACCGATGTGGTGCCCAGCGGCGACGAAAGCCAGTGGGCCACCCCGCCCTTTGCGCCGGTTATCAAGGACGGAATACTCTACGGCCGCGGTGCGGCGGATATGAAGGGCTCCCTGGCGGCGATGATTACCGCCTGCGAAGACTTTATCGCCGAGCAGCCGGATCACCGCGGCCGCATTGCCTTCCTGATCACCAGCGACGAGGAAGGTATCGCCGTTGACGGCACGGTGAAGGTCGTGGAATGGCTCGCCGAGCACGGCACCATCCCCGACTGGTGCCTGGTGGGAGAACCCTCCAGCACCAGCCAGTGTGGCGATGTGGTTAAAAATGGTCGCCGTGGCTCCCTCGGTGCGACGCTTACCATCAAGGGTGTTCAGGGCCATGTGGCCTATCCTCACTTGGCTGACAACCCGATCCACCGCTTCGCCCCGGCGCTGGCGGAGCTGGCCGCCGAACACTGGGACAACGGCAATGAGTTTTTCCCGGCCACCAGCTTTCAGGTCTCGAATATTCACGCCGGCAGTGGCACCACCAACGTGATTCCCGGCGAACTGAAAGTACTGTGCAATTTCCGCTACTCCACCGAAGTGACTGCTGACGAGCTGAAAGCCCGCACCCAGGCAATCCTCGACAGGCATGATCTGAACTACAGCATCGACTGGAACCTCAGCGGCGAGCCATTCCTGACAGCGCGCGGCGAACTGGTAGAGGCAGTGCGGGACAGCATTTTTGCGGTGACAGGCCTTGAAACAGAACTCTCCACCGCTGGCGGCACCTCTGACGGACGCTTTATCGCTCCCCTCGGCACCCAGGTGGTGGAGCTGGGGCCGGTCAACGCTACCATTCACAAGGTGGATGAGAATACTTCAGTGGCGGGGCTGGATGAGTTGGCTTTGATGTATCGGGGGATTATGGAGAGGCTATTGGTTTGAAGTCGGAAGTCTGAAGTCGGACGCTTTTTGGGTGCCACCTTCTGGTGATCCAATCCCGATCAAGCCTCTCGGTACAGCCTGTGTGAAGGATTATGCCATTGGCCGCTTTTGCTTCAGACTTCAGACGTCAGACGTCCGACCATGCTCCTCAACGGATAAATATCAAACCGCACGGACTTGCCCTCCAGCGCATAACCCGGCTCCCGGTTATCGAGCCAGGGAGCGTGGGACGGGCGCTTTACCACCACTCTGAAGCGCGCTTTTTGCAGTGCCAGCGGCAGCAGCTCATCGGCATCGGCATCGGCGCCCACCAGTTTGTGGAATACCTGCATCGACTTGTTGACCTGGGCGGACTTGCGCCTTTCCGGGAACATGGGGTCGAGGTAGATCACATCGGGCAATTCATCGTTGCCCAGCTCAAGCAGCCACTGCTTGGCATCGCGGTGAACCAGGTTGATTCTCGCCATGATGGATGCAAGGTCTGGATCGTCGCCAGCGGCCAACCGGGCGCGGGCCAGGCCGTCTTCCAGCAATGCAGCTACCACCGGTTGGCGCTCCACCACGATCAGGGTGGCGCCCAGGCTCGCCAGGGCAAAGGCATCACCGCCAAGACCGGCAGTCAGGTCCGCAACCACAGGCCTGATTTTGTCTTTCAGGCCCACGGCCTTGGCGATGGATTGGGATTTGCCGCCACCGTAAAGCCGCCGGTGGCGGGCGCTGCCTGTAGCAAAATCCACCTGCACTGGCCCCATGGCTTTGGGACCGGTCTGGCGCACACTGAGGCCGGACTCATCCAGCCACAGCACCAGGGGGTCGACTTCCTGCAGCAGGTTGTCACGCTCCCCGCCAAACACAAAGCCGTACCTGTCGGCCAGGGCCTTGGCCGGGATTGAGAAATCTGCGGCGCAGAGAAGATTCAGGCTATTGATCATTTCAGACATGGACTGCTCTTCCAGCCAAAAAGAAGGGGCACCTGGTGCCCCTCAGGGTGTAGCTCGGTTCACGGGCAGGTCTCTGCCCGCCTGTGTTTGCAATAGACCGATCGGCTAATTGCCGGTGGGAACCAGTTCAATTTCTACCCGACGGTTGGCCTGGCGGCCCGCTTCGTTGTCGTTGCTGGCGATCGGGTAACGCTCACCCATGCCACTGGTCCATACCCTGCCAGAGGGTATGCCATGGGAGATGAGCAGTTCGCCAACACTGGCCGCGCGACGCTCGGACAGGGTCTGGTTGAGGCTGTCGCTGCCGGTGGAATCGGTGTGGCCCACAATCCGCACATTGGTTTTGTCGTACTCCTTGAGGACCACCGCAACCGACTCCAGGGTCTGGTAAAACTCGGGGCGGACTTCATGACGGTTCACATCAAAGGTAATGGCACTGGGCATAATGAGGCGGATATTGTCGCCTTCACGGGCCACACGCACGCCGGTGCCCTCCAGTTTGGCGCGCAGGGCCGCTTCCTGGCGGTCCATGTAATAGCCAACACCACCGCCGATGGCGCCACCAGCCGCGGCACCAATCGCCGCACCTTTTGCGCGATCCTTGCTGCTCGATGTGGCAGCACCCACCACCGCACCGGCGACGGCGCCAATCCCTGCCCCCTTGGCAGTACTGCTGGTTTTTTGCTGCCCTGTGTAGGGATCGGTGGAAGCACAACCGGCCAAAATCATGACTGTGAGTATCGCCAGAACTTTTTTCATTACCTTACCTCGTGACTGCTATTGGAAATAGTTGCCCGCATCGGGACGAATATCGCTTTGTTCATCAATACCGGGACTAATCTCGGGGGCTGATCATAGCCTTGTTTCATCACACCAGCTAGAATCAGAGCCCATCAAGCCTCCTGCATCATGCACTTCATTGAGTTAAGGATCAGACCATGAAAATCCCGATTTATCCCCTTTTGCCAAGCCTTGTCATGGTCTGCCTGTCGCTGACTGGTTGCAACCGCTACCAGGTCACCCTCAATGAACGCACCATTCACACCCCACCCACGCTGTATACCGACTACTCACTGGCGGATGCGGGACTCGAAGCCTGTGTCACCCAGACCATCAAGGATCGCAGTATCACCAGCCCGGACCAGCTGCAACAGCTCAACTGTAGTGATGGTGCCATCGCATCCCTCGAGGGGCTCCAGCTGTTCAGCCAGATCAATACCCTCAACCTGGCCAACAACAATCTCCAGGACGTCAGCCTGCTGATCTTTATGGGCAAGCTGCAGGCAATCAATCTGGCCGGCAACCCCAAGCTGGAGTGCAAGGACGCAATCACCCTCAAATCGCAACTGCCAGGCGAGGTGATTTTGCCTGATCACTGCGGGTAACAGCAGGAGCCTGTGAAAGGGTCGCCCCTTCAAGGGGTTACCCGATCAGCTTACACATCGTCAGCTTTTCCGGTTACCGAAGTACCCAAAAACTTCGCCAAAGACCCCTCTTGTTTCCCCTCTACACAGCCTATATGCCCATTCAACTTACCCACAAAATCTGTGGATAACTCTGTGAATTACTTTCGAAAAACCAACCCCGCAGCCACTGAATCGGGACCATTCAGCGAATTGATTATTTTTTGATCAATTTATTAAGTTTATATAAATCAATAAGTTATAAACCATTAAATCAAATATCAATGACTTATGGCGCACTTCAATAATAAATCTAAACATGGCGGGCTAACTTGGTGCACCCCAACAGGGCCAGTGGAAAAGTTTTGCTGGCGAAGCGTGCAAACGGTTAATAATCAGCCAGCCCGCGCACAAAAAAGGGGCTTGACAAGCCCCTCTTGCTGAACGCCCAAAACAGCTCAATCAATCAAAGGAAATACCCAGGCGGCGCCCTACCAGCTCATAGGATTCGATGACATTGCCAAGATCCTGGCGGAATCGATCCTTGTCGAGTTTCTCGCGGGTGTCCCTGTCCCAAATACGGCAGCCATCGGGACTGAACTCATCACCCAGCAGCAGTTCGCCGTGGAAAAGGCCAAATTCCAGCTTGTAGTCCACCAGAATCATGCCGGCATCGAGGAACAGCTGCTTGAGAACATCGTTGACCTTGAAGGTCAGGGCCTTCATCTTTTCGACATCCTCGGCCTTGGCCCAGCCGAAAGAGCGGATGTGGTACTCATTGATCATCGGGTCGTGGAGCGCATCGTTCTTGAGGAACAGCTCAAAGGTGGGTGGATTGAGCTCCCTGCCCTCTTCAATCCCGAGACGGCGGCAGATGCTGCCAGCGGCCACATTGCGCACCACACACTCCACGGGGATCATCTCCAGGCGTTTGACCTGGGATTCCACATCACTGAGCAGGCCCTCGAAATGGGTGGGGATACCCGCTGCTTCCAGCTTTTCCATAATGAAGGCATTGAACTTGTTGTTGACCATGCCCTTGCGTTCCAGCTGCTCCACTTTCTGGCCATCGAAAGCCGAGGTGTCGTTGCGGAACAAAATCACCAGATGATCCTGCTCATCAGTGGCAAATACTGACTTGGCCTTGCCGGAATACAGTTGCTCGCGCTTTTCCATTGGTGTTAACCCTCTTGTCAATTAGTCGACGACCTGCCAGTGGAAACCCTCTTCCTGGCAGGCATAGTGCACATTCTGTAAATCGTCCTGGTAGGGCGCCACTGCGTCCCTGACCAGATCGACGTGATTGTTCTGCTGGCTGATATGCCCCATGACGAGCACTTGCAGGCGGCGGCGTTCGATGCGCGCCAGCAGACCCGCAGCCTGGCCATTGTTGAGGTGCCCCCAGTCACCGCCCACCCGGCGCTTGAGTGAGGCCGGATAGGCGCCCCCGGCGAGCAATGCTGCATCGTGGTTAGCCTCCAGCAAGAGGCCATCACAGCCATCATAACTGCTCAGCACGTGGGGCGTGATACACCCCAGATCCGTGAGTATCCCCACCCGTCGCTGATGGCGGGTGAACACAAACTGGACCGGCTCGCGGGCATCGTGGGGCACCGCCACCGGTGTTACCGTCATACCTCCCACAGCAAACGCGGCCTGGGCATTGATCAGGCGTATCTCCTGCAATCCTGCGGGGTTGAGCGCGCGGGCTGTGCCTGCGGTCATCACCACAGGGATGGAATACTTTTTTGCCAGGGGGACAACGCCACGCCCGTGGTCACTGTGCTCATGGGTGACAAGGATGGCGCTGATGTCCTCGGCCCGGCAACCCAGTCGCGCCAGGCGCTTCTCTGTTTCGCGGATGGAAAAGCCGCAGTCCACCAGAACACAGGTGCCAGCACTTTCCAGCAGCGTGCCATTGCCCTTGCTGCCACTGCCCAGAGAGGCAAAGCGGATAGTCATCCCCGGGCAGCGTCAGCAGAATCTAGGACAGGTTCGCCCGCACGCTCTTGAGCAGGCGGATGGCCTCGGCACGCTCAAGTCCGGCACGGTCCTTGTCCACCACACGGATCTGCACGCCATCTTCAACAGCCGTGATCAGCACCACATAGTTAATCTCAAGGATCTTCTCATCACTGGTGAACAGGCGGCGGATAAAGCCGGGCTTATCCTCTTCTTCCGATGTGTAGTTGACGTAGAAAACACCGCCCGACTGATTCTGGTCAATGGTGGTAAAACCGCCCCGCTGCAGGGAATAGGCAAGGGATGCCCAGGCACGGTCATAATCGAGCTTCATGGCCAGGTAGGGATCGGCCACCCGGGGGGTGACAATCTCGACTTTCTCGGCGCCGCCAATATCCTGGGCGAGCAGTGAGACTGTGCCACTGCTGGCATCACCTGCGAGGGCTTCGGAGAGAATCTCCACCATATCCATCTCGCGCTTGCTGTCAGCCGAAACCTTTGGCCATTTGCCGGGTTCCACACCACCGGGGACCATCTGGTCGTGCAGCACTTTAATTTCGGTGCTGTTCAGCTGCACACCTGGCTGGATGGAAAAGCGGTAGCGGTGATGAAAATCGTTGTCACCCTGGAACTGCAACCAGACCGTGTCCAGTATGCCCTTGGCGGCATCGGCCCTGGCGGTGTGAATGGAGCTGCGATTGAGAATATTGCGCACCCGTGGCCATACTTCACTGGGGCCGCGGTTGCTGAGAATCCAGCGCTCATCGCCCAGGGACTGGATTTTCACCTGCTCTTCGAGGCTGTTGGCAGACAGGGGCTGGGGCCGGGGAACACCGTCAGTCTCATCGAGCACAGCCGTGTCGGCAATGGGGGGGATGGGATACAACTGGCCGATACCCTCGCCGTCGAGACCTTCCGGCACTACCAGCGGTGGCAGCTCTTCCGATAACAGGTAATCCTTGCCACGGTTCCTGAAGGTACCGTCTTCACCGAACAGGCCACAACCGGGCAATACCAATGAACCTGCAGTCAGGATGGCCAGAAGCTTTATTTTCATTGATCGGTTAACTCCATAAAAGGAAAACGTAGTCGCCTCAGAAGGCCCATTGAAGAGGCTCAGGAGGCGGCAGGTAATACCGCAGCGGCAATCAGTGCCTCTCGCACAACGGGCCGGAACGGCGCGGACAAGGGCGTAAGCGGCAAACGGATGGCATCATCGCACAGCCCGAGCTGCGCTGCCGCCCACTTCACCGGAATCGGATTTGACTCCACAAACAGCGCACGGTGCAAGGGCAGAAGCTGTTCCTGCAGAGCCCTGGCGGTGGCTGTGTCACCCGCAATGGCGGCCATGCACAGCTTGCGCATGACTCCTGGCGCCACATTGGCAGTCACGGAAATATTGCCCTTGCCGCCCAGCAACATGAGGTCGATCGCGGTCAGATCATCGCCGGAATAAACGGCAAAGTCAGCGGGGCAGGCTTCGATCAGCTGGCGGGCGCGGCTCATGTCACCGGTAGCCTCCTTGATACCAACGATATTGGGCACTGTAGACAGGCGTATCACCGTCTCGCCCAGCATGTCGCAGGCGGTGCGACCGGGCACATTGTAAAGCAGCTGGGGAATATCCACCGCCTCGGCAATGGCCTTGAAATGCAGGTACATGCCCTCCTGGGTGGGCTTGTTGTAATAGGGCACAACCAGCAGACAGGCATCGGCGTTGACGTCCTTCGCACCCTGGGTCAGTTCGATGGCTTCACTGGTGCTGTTGGCGCCAGTGCCGGCAATAATGGGAATGCGACCCCTGGCCGTTTCAACACAGAAGCGAATGACTTCGAGGTGCTCATCTACATCGAGGGTTGCCGACTCGCCGGTGGTCCCCACCGCGACAATGGCATCAGTGCCCTCGGCAATATGCCACTCCACCAGCTTTTTCAGCGCAACCCAATCGACGGCCAGGGTGCCGGACACCATTGGGGTAATCATTGCGACCATACTACCGGTGATCATTCAGTGCTCCGCAGGAAAAAACCGCAATGTTACTGGTGTGGCTGGGGCGGCACAAGCGCGGCCTGCTCAGCAGCCATCACAGAGAGCACTCTGGCACAAGTGCGATGCCCAGCCGGGGGTTTTGCCTGGCCAGGCCGCAACCCGGCAATTTGTCTCATGCTGCTCGCCGTTTACGCCGCTTGCGAGGTTTCAGGAAAGTATACAAAGGCTCCTGGCCAGGCGGGCGGGTTTTGAAGCGGCGATGGGCCCACAGGTACTGATCCGGTTGCTGGCGGATAAAGTCCTCTATCAGGGTATTGATGCGAACGGCATCCGCCAGATCATCGCCCACAGGAAAATCTTCCAGCGGCGGATGCACCGTGACCCGGTAGCCCGCCGCACCGGGCAAGCGCACCTGACTGAAGGGAACTACCCTGGCCTTGCCCATCTGGGCAAAACGCCCGGTGGCTGTCACCGTCGCAGCGGGAACGCCAAAAAACGGCGCAAAAATACTTTGCCTGCGGCCATAGTCCTGGTCCGGGGCATACCAGATCACATGGCCATTGCGCAGGGCGCGGGCCACAGCGCGCACATCGTCGCGTGAATACACCTCCGACGCCTTACTGCGGGCCAGTCGCCCCCTGCGCTGCACATAGTCATAGACCGGGTTATTGTGGGGGCGGTACATGCCGTCGATGGGGAAAAAGCGGCCTATCGCCTGGCCACCGACTTCAAGGGTGGTGAAGTGGATTGCCATCAGCAGCGCGCCCTGGCCATTGAGGTCAGCGATGTGTTCCATCCCTTCGACCCGCACCAGCCGGTCAAAGCGCTTTGCTGGCGCCCACCAGGCAAAGGGCACTTCAAAGAGGGCGATGCCGTAGCTTTCAAAGTTCTTGCGCACCAGCTCGTCACGCTTGTGCGGACTCCAGTGAGGGAAGCACAGCTCGAGATTGCGCTCGACAATCCTGCGCCGCTGGCCACCGACGAAATAGAGGGTGCGCCCCACCAGCCGCCCCATAGCCATCAGCAGGCCAAAGGGCAACTGTGCCGCCAGCCACCACAGTCCCATGCCCAGCCAGGTGGACCAGTAGCGGGGCTTTAGAAAACTGCGATTGAATCGGATTGGTTCCATCTTTGCCTTAGAAGACCGTACGGCCTGAACTGTCAGAGGTCGCTCTCGCGCAGGCTGGGGACACCATCGCGCAGGACCCACTGTTCCTCGCCAAAGGCCCAATGACTGGCAATGGTTTTTACGGCGCGGCATTCACGTTCGAGCTTGAGCAGGTGGGCCCAGAGGGAAAAGCGGGCGACCTTGTGCAACTCCGGGTCAACATCGTCATAAACCAGGGGCAGAAGGCGGTCAAGACTCGCCTCTCCCAGGGCTTTCATGGCGGAAATCACTTTCTGCTCTCGGTACTGGCGATGCTTGATGAGCTTGCTGATCTCATAGTCCGGATCGTTGAGCAGATGGCCGTGGGCGGGCGCGATGGCGCTCAGCGGGTACTGCCGCAACAGGGCGAGGGAATCGAGAAAATCCTTCAGATCCCCGGTGGGCGGGATGATGATCACGCTCACCCCCTCCATGATGTGATCACCGGCAAACAGTAAGTGCTCCTCATGGAGAAAATAGCAAAAGTGATTGCCGATATGGCCGGGGGTAAAGATGGCCTCGAGGGTGAATTCCGCGCCGACGATGGTTTCACCGTGGGTCACGTCATGGTCCACCACAAAGGTGGTGTCCTGGTGACCATCGTCGGGGTGCAGCAGACAACCAATGGCCCGGGCGCCGGTGGCATCAATAATGGCGCGCGCCGCCGGGGAGTGGTCAGGATGGGTGTGGGTGACAATCACCCAGCGGATACGCCCCTCTGCTGCCGCCAGAATCGCTTCCACATGGCTGTCGATCAGAGGACCGGGATCAATCACCGCCACCTCTTCGTGCCCCACCAGGTAGGTGTTTGTGCCGGGGCCAGTCATGCGACCGCCGTTGGGGGCAGTAATGCGCCGCACCAGCGGGGAGAGGTTGTATACCTGTCCGGCAACGATAGAGGATTCAGGTATCGGCATCTCCGATCCTCACACCATCTGCTGGATAGGCACCACCGGATCAACATCGGCATCGTAATCGACGTTATCCAGCTCGAAGCCGAACAGTCGCAGGAAGTCCTTTTTATAGCCGGCAAAATCGGTAAAGTCGTAGAGATTGTCGCTGCTGACCTGCGACCAGGCGCGAGCCACGGCATCCTGAATCTCGGGGCGCAGCTCCAGCTCGTCAACCCGCAGGCGGCCTTCGGCATCGGTGCGGGGCTGATCGTTATAGAGGCATTCGCTGAACAGGCGGTACAGCTGCTCAATACAACCTTCGTGGCTGCCGTCCGCCTTCATCACCTTGAACAGCAGGGACAGATAGAGCGGCATGATAGGAATGGCGGAACTGGCCTGGGTCACCACTGCCTTGAGCACCGACACCCGCGCGTCGCCACCGGTGGCTGCCAGTTTGGCGCGGATATCCACCACCCGGCGGTCAAGATCTTTCTTGGCCTGGCCGATGGTGCCATCCCAGTAGATGTCCCAGGTGAGTTTTTCACCGATATAGGTAAAGGCTGTGGTTTTGGCGCCCTCGGCCAGCACGCCAGCTTCGCTCAGGGCGTCAATCCACATCTGCCAGTCTTCGCCGCCCATCACCGCGACGGTGCTGGCGATTTCCTCGTCGCTGGCCGCTTCCAGAGTGACTTCCTGGATTTGTTCCTTGTCAGTATTGATACCGCGCTGGGTGACGGATTTACCGATGGGCTTGAGGGTAGAGGTAAACACTTCGCCGGTTTTCGGGTGCTGGCGGCGCGGCGAAGCCAGGCTGTAGATCACCAGGTCTACCTGGCCCAGATCCTGCTTGATGGTATCGATGGCTTTTTGCTTGATTTCATCGGAGAAAGCATCGCCATTGATGCTTTTGGCATAGAGGCCGTCCTGTTCGGCAAACTTGTGGAATGCCGCTGAGTTGTACCAGCCCGCCGTCGCCGGTTTGCCTTCGACGCCTTCCTTCTCGAAGAAAACCCCCAGGGTGGAAGCCCCGCCACCAAAGGCAGAGGTGATGCGCGCAGCCAGGCCATAGCCCGTTGAAGCACCGATCACCAGCACCCGCTTGGGGGCGTTATCGATGGCTGGTTTTGATTTGATATAGGCAATCTGCTGGCGCACGTTTTCTTCACATCCCAGCGGATGGGTGGTGATACACATAAAACCGCGCACTCTGGGCTTGATGATCATAGCTTCTCCGAAATCTCCGGCTAATCCGCAGGATTGGCCGTTTGCCTTATTGGGTCGCTATCATAACCTGTAGCCCAGACTGACTCTAGGCGCCAGCCTGTGCGATTTAGGATTTAACCCCGCCGATCACCATCACCACCAGATAAAGGGTGTAGGCAACGTAGGCGGCGACCAGTACCGCGCCCTCGACCCTGTTGATGCGCCCCGGACCACGGAAACCATAGCCGAACACAAACAGGGCCGCAGTGAGCAGCGCCATCACCACCCAGTCGCGCTGGAATACCACCGCTTCCACCGCCAGTGGGTGAATGCCTGCCGCGATACCCACCACCGCCAGGGTATTGAACAGATTGGAGCCAATCACATTTCCCAGAGCGATGTCGTGCTCACCTTTGCGCACGGCGACAAGCGAGGAGGCAAGTTCCGGCAGGGAGGTGCCCACTGCGACGATGGTGAGACCAATCACCAGATCGCTGATACCGAAGTACTGGGCAATATCCACAGCGCCCCATACCAGCAACCGGGAACTGGCAACCAGCACCACAAGCCCCACCAGCAGCCAGAAAATGGCTTTTTTGAGTGGCATGGGGTGGGAGGCCAGCTCCTCGGTAATCTCGACAGCCAGCAGATCACTGCCCCCTCTCATACCCTGATAAATCGACCAACCCATGACCGCGACAAATACCACCATCAACACCAGGGCATCGAGACGGGTGAGATTGCCATCATAAAGTTGCCAGCCGGATAACAGGGTGACAGCCGCGAGGATTGGCAATTCCTTGCGCAATACGCTGGAGCCCACTGCAACCGGTTTCAGCAGCGCCACCAGGCCGAGGATCAGGGCGATATTGGTGATATTGGAACCGTAGGCATTACCCAGTGCCAGACCCGGATTGCCCTGCGTGGCGGCAATCGCCGACACCACCATCTCCGGCGCCGAGGTACCAAAACCGACAATCACCATGCCGATCAGCAACGGTGACATGCCAAAGTGACTGGCGGACCCAGCGGCGCCATCAACAAAGCGGTCAGCACTCCAGACCAGCAAGGTAAGGCCAATCACAATAGTGGCAGCAGCTAGCAACACAGTTTCGACTCCTTAAGCGTTAGGGGGTGCTATTGTAGGGTGCCACCGTGTGGCTGGATAGCAGTGCAGGAAACAGCAGTGCAGGAGATAGGGCGTGGCGGCGCCAATAGCAGATTATTGGTCCATTCTTTTGCCCAGCGCGGTACTGCTGGAAGTGGCCAAACTTGACCCGAACGGCCCGATCCGTCACAGTGGTGTGGCTTTTGCCACGGTTCAGGCAATATCACAGCGCAATTGTTTAACGGGCGCGGTGCTGCAGTTCTTATCTGTCTTCTCTTCGGGATAGCCCCCTCTGATTCAGGTGTATCTCTGGTTCCAGTCCTTGCAAATTGCGCTGTAAAGCCCTGACAACTGGCTTACATTCTTGCGACACAAGGAGAGACATCATGACTGGCACCAGTCTGAAAGATCATCCCAGCAACAAGAACAAGAATCCCGACAAGGGTTTTGTGGCCATTCTAGGCTGGAGCCTCGCTGCGATTGACGCCATCGACCGCTTCGACCGCCGCTACGTTATCGTGGCACCGGCCTGGGCAGAGGAATTCGCCAACGCCAACAACATCCCCTATATCCCGTGGAATTTCGAACGCCTCAACGACCGCTCCATGGAGATCGCCAAAACCCTCAAGGAAGCTGGCGTGGATGTGGCGATCCCGCTCTTCGAAGAAACCGTGGAGTGGGCCGGGGCCATCAATTCGGTGCTGCTCGACCAGCCGAGAATCTACGGCCAGGCACTGCTGTTCCGCGACAAGGCGCTGATGAAACGCCGCGCCCAGCTCGGGGGCATCCGCGTCGGTATTTTTGAAGAAGCCCACGACAAGGATGACGTCATCCGCTTCCTCAAACGTGTCAACCAGACGCTTCTCAAGCTGGAAGGCGATCCCAACGATCCCATTCATATGAAAGCCTTTGACAAGGCTGGCTGTCTCGGCCACCGGGTGATCCGCACCCCGGAGGATGTCTACAACATTCCCGACAATGAATTCCCGGCCCTGCTGGAAAGCCATCTCGATGGCTGGGAATTCGCGGTGGAAGCGTGGATTCACAACGGCAAGATCCGGTTTTTGAATATCTCGGAATATGTCACCCTCGGTTATTCCGTGTTTGTACCCGCCACACCGGAGCTGGAAAAATACCGCGCCCAGATCACCCAGGAAATTGAAAAACTGATCAAGGCCTTTGATATCGACTTCGGCTTTATTCACCCGGAGTACTTTGTCACCAATGATGGCGTTATGTATTTTGGTGAGGTCGCCTACCGCCCGCCGGGCTTCAAGGTATTCGAATTGCTGGAACGCAGCTATGGCTTTAACGCCTACCAGGGGCTGGTGCTGTCGTTTGACCCGAAAACGACCGACGAGGAAATCACCGCCTTTTTCCCCAAAGAAGTGGTGGATGCCAAGGGCTATGCCGGTTGCTTCGGGGTTTATCCCCGCCGCCGCGTGGTCAGCAACCTGGAAATTCCGCCAGAAACGGAGCAGCACCCCTACTTTGAATTCCACGAATTGCAGCAACCCCTTGAAAACAAGGTCACCAAGCGCACAGCCTTCGGCACCCACTGGGGACTGGTGTACTTCTTTGGTGACGATTCTCACCAGCTAAGGGACTTGCTCAAGGCCCAGGAAGACCTGGATTATTACATCTGACAAAACCGCCACACTGGCCAGCCACAACACCCAGGGTTATTGCAAAGGAATTATTCCATGGTTGCGGAACCGACTGTGACAACCAGGTCACCCCGGCATCAACTTGAAATACAGTTGGACAACGCCATTGCCAGGCTTGACGAAGCAAGATCCTTTGCAAAACCGGCGCTCAGTGGTCGCGTGCTCGATATTTGCAAACGCGCGCTGATGTCTGCGGACAGCGTGGACCTGGTTTACGACCGTATTGCGGCTCTGGAGCGCAGCGGTATTTTTGACGGCTCCGACTGGGCAACGCCGGAGATTCTGCAGCCGCTGCTGGCAGCCAATACACTGCGCATGGGCAATCGCCACACAGTGATACTCGAATGCCTTAGCCAGCTGCGTTTTCTGGCGGTTGCGCGCGGGGATTATTTTCATCCGTCAGTCTCATCCGAGCACGCCCAGCATTTTTTATCCCAGGTGCTGGCCCTCAACCTCAATCTGCTGTTCGACAGTTTTGGTGAAGCCGAACGGGAGCGCGAGGCGGGGCTCAACGAAATCGCCCGGGTTGTCTATCTCCACCTGGTTGAGCACATCGGCTATGAGAATATCTTCGACCGGGTGGTTGACGAGGTGTGGCGGATTCTCGCCCAGCGTCCCATCCAGGTGGACACGGTAAAAACCGTCATCACCCAGATTGCCGTGTGCATGGCCAATCCCGAGATGGGCACACCCCGCGGTGGCGACCGACTGGTGAGCGCACTGTTCAACCCCAGCCACGGCTGTCGCGAGGACCCGGGGTTTGATGCTTATATGCAGCGCCTGCAGGCCATGGATGAACACGCCTTCCAGCAGGAAGCGGGGGCTTTCGCCCGCGCCATGCACGACACAGGGCTGGTCTCTGTCTACCACACGGTTTTTTTGCGGGATATCAACGAACGGCGACCCGATCTGCTGCCTGCGGCACTTGGCCTTAGCAGCACTGGTCGCGAAGTGCTGCTGTGCTATCAGCCTCTGATTCAGGCCCTGATCGACAAGGCCATTTTTCCCGAAACGGCCCAGGGAGTGTATGGCCTGGCAACGCTGCTGGAGCGTGGCATTCTCTATCACCCGGCTATGGCCCCGGCACTGTGGCGTCAATTGGCACTGCCGTTGTCTGACGCCACCAGCGAAGCATTGACTCGCGCCTTTGGCAACGCACACCCTGCCCACGTCTATCTGCTGGCGGGTGTACTCAACACCCTCGGCCAGCCCCTTGGGGTAGGCCAGGGCAACAACCCCACCTGCCAGGCGGCCCGCGCCATCTCGATGTGGTCCTACAACGACCCCGACTACCTGCTACAGGTGGTTGCCTGGGCCGCGCGGGATAACGAAGTGGTGATGCATTTCGAGGGACAGCCGGTCTCCTCCAGGCAGGCCGTGGAAGGACTGGCCAAGGGTGGGGTGCTGGATGTCGATCCGGTTTCCCTGGTGGTGGCACCACACCTGGATCGCATTTATATGGCCATGGGCCAGTTGTGCATGGAACGCGGCGAAGATCCCCACCGGCGGATCAATCCGGAGTTTCACGGCTGGTGGGTAGGACGGGGTTTTCATATCGCCGTGGACGTTGCCAGCGGGCTGCTGTCGGAGTACGAGACGTTCCTGCGTTATTTCTACGCCAGTTATCACCCTTACTACAATGGCAACCAGCCGGTGATACACCCGCAACCCGCCGGTATTGCCGTGACAAACTCCGCGGGACGCTTTGTAGGCTGGCACGCCATTACCTTGCTGCGAGTCGCCCTGGATCAGGAAGACATGATGCGGGCGTATTTTTTCAACCCCAACAATGACAGCGGCCAGGACTGGGGCGATGACGTTATTGTGTCCACCAGCGGACACGGGGAGCGCTTCGGCGAAGCGTCACTCCCCGTGCAGCAATTCGCTTCGCGACTATACCTGTTCCACTACGACAGTCTCGAACCCGGCAGCCCTGAAAAGGTCCCTGAAGAAGACATCGCGACTATCGTCGCCATGGCCAGGGCCACCTGGGCCAGCGAGCGCTGATCAGGCAGGGTTTCTCAGTCGTTCGATCACATCGCTGTCATGGCCCGGCAGTATTTCGCACACGCTGCCGATGCCCATGGCTTTCAGGGTATGGCCTGCTCCCAGCCAGCAACCGTTGAAATAGCAGATATCGCCGAGTTCCTTTTCGCTGAAGTTGGCGTGCAACTTGTCCCACAGGTCATCGTCGCCGTTGATGCCGTCGATCTGGTTGGCAAAGCGGTCGGCGAACTCAATCACAAGCCGCTCCCGCGTGCTGAAACCTTCCCAGTCAAAGTTCCTGTCGAGGGCATTCTGGTAAAACGCCTCGGGGATTTCATCGTCGCAAAAGCCGGGGTAATCGCGCCACATGCGCAGGCTGTTACAGATCGGGCAGCCCATGATGGCGGTTAGCAGGATGCGCATACCCTCGCGCTCGCGCGGGGTAAGGGTGGTGTCGTGGTTGGTGTAGACGGTCTTGAACATCTGCTGACGGCTGGCAAGCAGTGAATCGGTACCGACACGGTTGAGGATATGGTCGAGGGCGACCTCGCCCTCGGGGATCGTGACGCGATATGGCATAAACACCTCCAGATTGAACGTTAGCTATCGTTATGGAACCCTAATTAGGCAATAGTCATGCAATGGAACAGTTGTTGATAATTTGTTGACCACTGGCAGCAGCAAAGGTGCTACCAGGATACTCGCCCGCCATCGACGACGATATTGTCGCCAGTGATATAGGCAGCATCGTCGCTGGCGAGGAACAGTGCTACCCCGGCAATATCCTGGGGTTTGCCGAAACGGGGAATCAGGTTTTTCGCCAGCAGCGGTTTTGCCTCATCCGGGTTATCCCTGGCCCAGGCAACAAATCCGGGAGTTTCAATCACGCCGGGGCTGATAGACACCACCCGGATACCAAATTGTGCGCCTTCAAACGCCATGTGCTTGGTGAAGCCAATCACACCGGCCTTGGCCGCCGCGTGGGCTGCGCCACCGTAACCGGAACCGGTCATACCGGCGGTGGACGCCGTGTTGATGATCACCCCGCCCTGCTTTTTCAGAAACGGCCAAGCCGCCTGTGTAGTGTAGAACACCAGGTTGAGTTCGTTGTCGATGGTGAACTGCCAGCCATCGAGGGGAAAGGTTTCGAAGTCGGCAAAATGCGGGCGCGCCGCATTGTTGTAAAGCACGTCGATGCGACCGTGAATGGAAGCTGCCTCCTCCACCCATTGGCGGGCGGAAACGGGATCGGCCAGATTGACCGGCTCCATGGTGATGATGGAGCCGCCAGCAGCTTCGACTTGCTTGCGGGTTTCGAGGTTGCCTTCTTCCGATACATCGCAGCCAATAACCCTGGCGCCTACCGCCGCAAAGCGCAGCGCCGCCTCACGGCCCTGGCCACTGGCGGTGCCGGTAATCAGTACAACCTTATCTTGCAGTGAATGGTTCGGTGTATGCATGCTGTGTTACCTGTTTTTATTTTGATATTTGGGTCAGAAAACGCCTGAACTATCAGACCTGGTAAAGGCTTTTCACCGCTTCCAGGCGGGCAAAGATAATATGGTTTTTGGGCGCGTCGGGGCCTACGCAGATATGGCACTGGCGCAGGGTGCGGCGGTAAAAAAACCGCACCAGTTTTTCATCATGCTCGGGGCCTGCCACAGCGATAAAGTCACACAGCGCCTTGTCGCCTTCGCTGTTATTGGCGGGGCGCACGCCGAGAATTTTCTCAAGATCGTTGAGATCCTCTTGCTCTGCCCAGCGGCCATAGTGGAGTTGGCTGGCCAGCCAGCGGGGGATTTTGTTGATAATGTCACGCTTCCAGGCGGGAAACAGCTCGGTGGTGGGCATGTTTTCAATCTCCTCCACCAGCTTGTTGATGGCCATATCCTCCAGGGGCGATGCCACTGGCGCGGGCAGGCTGATCTCGTCGTTGAGCGCGACACCCATCACATCCGCCAGCGCCTCGGCACAGCGGCGGCCACAAAAGGCCACCTGCACCTGGCTCTCAACCCAATCGCCACCCGGCAGGGTGACCGGCAGGGTAAAGACCGGGAATATAAAAGCCACCGTCATGAACACCACCACCTGGTAGGCCAGGGCATCGACATCGATTTTCTCGCCAAACGACTGCTCATAGCGCTTGAACAGGGCGCCGATATCACCGAGGTTTTCCACCGGGTGACGACCCACAAAGCAGGCCAGATCCGACAGATGGTCACCCAGATAGCCGATCTCCATATCCAGCAGGGTAGTCACATCCAGGCCATCAGAGAGGAACTGGCAGCAGTCCCCGGTCACAAACGAAACGCGCTGGCGGTTTTGTGGCACATTGCGTTGCAGCCACACCCGGCAAAATTCCATAAAGGGGTCGATAACACCGTGGCGCTTGCCGAGTGCATAAAAACGCTCGAAGCCGTTGAGGGCAAGTTCTTCAGGCCCGGTAGGCATGGACAAGCCTGAAGCCAGAAATTTGGCCGGATCGATTTTGTGCATCGCCGCCAGGTGATCCATGTATTCGTGGCTGGCGGCCCAGCGATCCTCGCCCATGCCAGACTCGCTCTCGGCTGCCATCATCACCATGCCGGGGTCGCGGCCACCGGGCATCCAGTCCATCACTACCGCCGGGGGGAAGGGACACAGGCCATGGACCGGCGGCACCGGAATGCCGTTGTCACGCAGCAGTTGCAACATGTTCAGTTCGTGCTCAACCGGGTAGGGAATCACCTCGCCATCGCGCGGCCCCTTGAAGGCCAGTGACTTGATCGCTCCGTCAATATCCACATCCACCCGCCAGATGGGGCGCCAGCGCCGTACCTGTTCAACGCGGATCACCTTGCCGCCAACGTTGCTTTCGGTCCAATCGATAATGCCCTGCTGGATAGCTTCAGGGCTGGGCACCTGTGCTGATGGTGCTTTGGATGGTTGATCCACCGTAGATATCTCCCGTTTGAATTATTGGTCTGTGATTATGCGGCCATCAACAAGTGATGAATTTTTGAAAAAAGGCCTGTATCTGTTTGTTTTTGATAAGTAAAAAAGCATGATTTAAAGCTGTTTGTGCCAACACAGGCAGGCTTTCATGATCATTATTGGGATCGATTGTAAAACAGGAAAAGTTAATACACACGACTTATTTTCATAAAATGCGCCAGCCATAGCCTACCGATTCTGCCCCTTGCGATTTTCACCTGGACCTTTTACATTACGACCGCTATATACCCAGCTATATTACCGTGAGCCCGGAAAACACCATGACAAATCCAGCCAGCGGGTTCGATTGCGAGCTGCGCCTTAATCGCCGGGAACAAAGTTTCCTGGGTGACCGCCGCGTTGAGCTCCTCGAACAGATCGCCACTACCGGCTCCATCTCCCAGGCCGCCCGCAGTATCGGCATGAGCTACAAAGCGGCGTGGGATGCCGTCGATGTGATGAACAATCTGTCTGACCAGCCGCTGGTAACCCGGGCGGCAGGCGGCCTCAACGGCGGCGGCAGCGAAGTGACCCGCTATGGTCGCGGACTGATCCTGGCCTACCGATTCCTGCAAAAGGAATACGAACAATTACTGGAACGCGTCAGCAGCCAACTGGGCAATGTCGACGAACTGCACCAATTGATGAGGATTCTCGGCATGAAAACCAGCGCCCGCAATCAGCTCAAAGGCACCGTCACCCGGGTCGAAAAAGGTGCGGTAAACGGCAACGTCATCCTCGATCTTGGCGACGGCCTGGAGATTTTTGCCAATATCACCAACGAGGCCATCGAGGAATTGCAACTGGCTCCGGGCAAGGAGGCGGTGGCTCTTATCAAATCGAGCTTTGTCATCCTCTCCCCAGACCGCGACGTGAGAGTCAGCGCCCGCAATCGCCTGCCCGGCACAGTACTCAAGGTGATTGCCGGGGCGGTCAACAGCGAGATCAAGATTGCACTCGCCGGTGGCCGCGTACTCACCGCCGTGATCACCAATGACAGCCTGGAAGAATTCGGCTTTGCCCCGGGTAGTGAATGTTGCGCCCTGATCAAGGCATCCCATGTGATTCTCTCGGTTCTTGATTAGGGCTAAGCCCGCTGGGGTAATGACGCTTGATCACTGATTTGACCGGAATTATCCCATGAAGAACCACCTGCTGGTCGCCATCACCCTGATGTCCATCGCCAGCACCACCCTGGCCGACACGGTTACCGTTGCAGTCGCAGCCAACTTCACCGCTGCCATCAAGCGACTGGCGCCGGTGTTTGAAGAAAAAACCGGCCACCAGCTGGTAGCGAGCTTCGGCTCCACCGGGCAACTCTATGCCCAGATCAGCCATGGCGCGCCATTTGACGTATTCCTGTCGGCGGATGACAGCTCCCCGCAAAAGCTGATCGCAAGTGGCGACGCAGCGAACGATTCGTATTTTATCTACGCCCGGGGCAGGCTGGCCCTATGGAGCGCCACAGCGGGCTATGTGGATAGCGAGGGTGCCATTCTCAATACCACTGCGTTTACGAGGCTGGCCATCGCCAACCCCAAAACTGCGCCCTACGGCCAGGCCGCTATGGATGCCCTGACCAAATTGAACCTGCTGAACCAGGTGCAACCCCTGCTGGTACAGGGTGAGAGCATCGCCCAAACCCAGCAATTTATTGCCAGCGGCAACGTGCCATTGGGCTTTATTGCCCTTGCCCAGGTGATGACCCTGCCGCCCAGAGAACGGGGCAGTTACTGGCTGGTGCCTGCTGAACTGCATCAGCCTATCGACCAGACTGCCGTGGTCCTGCTAAAGGCCAAAAGCCCGGCAGCCAGCCGCGCTTTTGTGGACTTTATGCAATCCGCCGCAGCAGCTGCGATCATCAGCGAACTCGGTTACGAAGCGCCTGCAACCCTGCAATAAGGAGTTTTGATGGACACGACTCTGATCCACTGGCAAGCCATCTGGTTGACCCTCAAGCTGGCCAGCGTCACCACAGTGGTGCTGATGATTCTGGCCACGCCCCTTGCCTGGTGGCTGGCACGTACCCGCTCCCGCCTCAAGCAGCCGATTGCTGCGCTATGCGCCATGCCCCTGGTGCTGCCACCGACGGTGCTGGGGTTTTACCTGCTGGTACTGATGGGGCCAAATGGGCCTGTCGGACAGTTCACCCAGTGGCTCGGCATCGGCACCCTGCCCTTCACTTTCACCGGACTGGTGGTGGCTTCCACCCTCTACTCCCTGCCCTTTGCCCTGCAACCCATTCAGACCGCCTTTGAAAACATCGGTCCGCGCCCCCTCGAGGTCGCCGCAACCTTGCGGGCCGGCCCCTGGGACACCGCCATCCACGTGATACTGCCCCTGGCCCGCAACGGGATGCTCAGCGCCGCCGTGCTGACCTTTGCTCATACCATTGGCGAATTTGGCGTGGTGCTGATGATCGGCGGCAATATTCCCGGTGCCACCCAGGTGCTGTCAGTGCTCATCTTCAACCAGGTGGAAGCGATGGAATACGTCCAGGCACACTGGCTGGCAGGGGGCATGGTGGTGTTTTCATTCGTGGTACTCCTTGTGCTTTACACCTTCAACTACCGCAGCGTGCGCCTCTCACTGGTGAATTGAGTTTGCATCCATGAATGATTACACCAGCGAGCAAAATGGCCTCGTCGCACGCCTGAAACTCGATTACCCCGGCTTCAGCCTCGACGTGAATCTCAACCTGCCCACCTCGGGAGTGACCGTTCTGTTTGGCCACTCCGGCTCGGGCAAAACCACCCTGTTGCGCTGTATCGCCGGACTGGAGCGGGCAGCACAGGGGCATATCAGTTTTCAGGGCGAAGTTTGGCAAGATGGAGACAGGTTTGTAGCCACGCACAAAAGGCCCATCGGTTATGTGTTCCAGGAAGCAAGCCTGTTCCCGCACCTGAACGCACGCGGCAATCTGGATTTTGCCCGCCGCCGGGCCGACAACAGCCGGGCCGGTATCGATCTGGATTTTGCCGTGCAACTGCTCGGTATTGGCCATTTGCTGGGGCGCTACCCGGCCCAGCTCTCCGGCGGCGAACGCCAGCGGGTGGCCATCGCCCGCGCCCTGCTGATCAACCCGCGCCTGCTGCTGATGGACGAACCCCTCGCCTCCCTCGACCAGGCCCGCAAACAGGAAATCCTGCCCTACCTGGAAAACCTGCGCAAAGAACTGGACCTGCCCATTGTCTATGTAAGCCATTCTGCGGAAGAAGTGGCGCGGCTGGCGGATGTGATCGTCGCCATGGACAACGGCAAGGTGCTGGCATGCGGCCCGCTGGGCGAAACCCTCTCGCGACTCGACTCGCCGATCAAGCTGGGTGAAGACACCGGCGTGGTAGTGGAAGCCACCATCAGCGCCCGCGATGCCACCTGGCACCTGGCCGAGGCCAGCTTTGCTGGCGGCGCACTGTGGTTGAGAGACACCGGCCACCCGCTGCAAGATCGGGTGCGTATCCGGGTGCTTGCCAGGGACGTCAGCCTGTCGTTGAGCCATCACGCCGATACCAGCATCGTCAACGTACTGCCCGCCACGGTGATGGAAATCGCCACCGACCAGCAACAGGGATTGGCTCTGGTGCGCCTAAAAGTAGGTGACACCGCAATACTTGCCCGCCTGACCCTGCGTTCGGCTCACCACCTGGCGTTGGCAGCGGGCAAACAGGTTTGGGCGCAGATCAAGTCAGTGGCGATTATTCAGTAGCGTAAATGACGTGAGATGACTGAATGGGAGATGGGAGAGGCTCAAAGCACTGTCCCCGCCTGGGCGGGGACAGTGGTGTAGCGGATGACAGCTGATTGAGCTTAAGGGCCGAAGCCCATCACTCAGATCAGTTCAACAATCACCGCAGGTGCCATGCCGCCAGCGGCACACATGGTCACCAGGCCGCGTTTCAGACCGCGCCGTTCCAGCTCGTCGATGATCGTGTTGATCAGGATCGCGCCAGTGGCACCGATGGGGTGACCAAGAGCCATGGCGCCGCCGTTGACGTTGACTTTTTCGCGGTCCAGTTTCAGATCGCGGATAAACTTCTCGGCGACCACGGCAAAGGCTTCGTTGATTTCCCACAGGTCAATGTCATCGACGGTGAGGCCAGCCTTTTCCAGTACCTTGCGAGCGGCAGGCACCGGGGCATTCAGCATCAGCGTCGGGCAATCGCCCATATTGGCCATGGCCACGATGCGGGCGCGGGGTTTCCAGCCCTGCTTTTTGGCATAGTCAGGTGAGCACATCAGCAGCGCGGCGGCACCGTCCACCACACCGGAGGAGTTCCCCGCGTGGTGTACATGGTTGAGTTTGATGTCGGGGTATTTCTGCCGCAGCATCGAACCGTTGGTGGTGCCTGCATCATCAAGAGGCACATCAACAAAGTCAGCGAACACTGCACGCAGCTGCGACAGCCCTTCCAGCGTTGTACCGGGGCGGGGGAATTCCTCCTTATCCAGCGCCAGGGTGCCATCGGGGTGATAGACAGGGATCAGGCTCTTGTCGAAATGACCGTTGGCGATGGCGTGGGCGGCGCGTTGCTGGCTTAACAGCGCGAGCTGGTCCAGTGTTTCGCGATCAATGCCTTCAAGGGTGGCAATGGCGTCGGCACATACACCCTGGTGGGGCTGGCCGTGCAGCTTGCGCAGTTCCAGGTTGCCATTGTCCATAAAGGTCGCCTGGCCGTTGCCTTCGATGCCGTAGTTGGACATCTGTTCGGTACCGCCGGCGATCACCAGGTCTTCCATGCCGGAGGCGATGGAGGCCGCAGCAAGGTTTACAGCAGTGATGCCGGAACCGCAAAAACGGTCGAGAGTCACGGCGCTGGCCTTCACATCATAGCCCGCACCCAGTGCCGCCATACGACCCAGACAGGCGCTCTGCTGGCCGCGCTGGGAGCTGGTGCCCCACACGATATCGTCAATCTCGTCGGTATTGATATTGTTGCGCTCGGCAAGCGCCTTGAGCACAGCAGAACCCAGCTGCTGCGGATGGAAACCGGACAGCCCGCCCTTGCCGCGCTTGCCAATACCACGGGGAGTGCGACAGGCGTCGATGATCCAGACTTCGTTCATAGGGTTAACCTCATTTGACAGGTGATGGAAATGTCAGGCTGTCGAAATCCCTTTTTGCCGGGACTGGGGTGAAATGGTTCAACAGGCTGCTGACGATAAGCGACGACTGGCGCCGTTTGGGGGGACAATTAAAGCACAATTCGCCATGCTGCGGGGCATGGCCAGGGCAAGAGCACACAACAAGTCAAATGTTGTTTGCAGCTGCTGATCGCGCCATCCAGTGTTTCTCTATGGCGCGGCCAGCGGCTGACAATCGCTATCACAAACAACTCAATGCATTCCCCGGGCAAGCACCCCCGAACTCTCACACCATTACTTGCACGCCCAGTTGGATGCCGTGTAGGGGAATGCGCCCTCGCGGGCATTAAAGACAGCCTGCTGTGGATGGGGGCAAATCAGCACGGTGCGTGCAATCGGGGGCGGCGGTGGCGTGGTGCCCTGCACAGACGGAATAATCGGTGCAGCGCCTCCGCCACTGACCACCAGCTCATCGGGCCGCTTGCCTTCTTCTGCCCAAGCGATCACCGCATCGAGCAGACGCTCGGGGGTATCCTGGGGGCCGGGACCGCCGAGACAATGCAAAACACCTGGCACAGCGTAGGTGCGCACGAAATTGTCGGCGTCGGGGATATCTCGCTTGATCGCGTCGTGGTATTCCAGCTCACTGGCAGGCGGCACCGCGTTCTCACTCAAGGGCGCCCACATGATCAGCTTGCCACCCGCCTTCTGGTAACCGGACAGGTTTGTATCCGTCACACCCCATTCCGGATGGCGTTCGGTCAAGAGTTCCAGGGTCTTCTTGTCATTGAAATCCAGATCGTTGATGAGATCGAATGCCAGATTGTCGAAATACATACCACGGGCAATGCTGCGACCCACGATAAAGGCGGGAACCGGCGGTGCGGGCGCCCAGGGGTTATCAACATTCGTGCTGCTGGGGCGCGTTTCACCCATCAAAAACGACGTCCATCCCGTTGGATTGGAGATAGAGAATCCGGGCACATCCGCATCCTCGCCATAACCGAGCTTGAAGCGGCTGGTAATCAGCTTGACGGTAGAGATTTCCGCCGCCGTCAGGCAGTCCTCATTATCGCCACCCTTGCATTGCAGTTTGTCGACATTAAAGCCGCAGCCGTAGGGATCGCGCACCAGACCATCGGGACCGGCGCACTGCTCATCCACCTTGCGCTCGAGAAACGCCAGCTTTTGCGGCGAGACCCAGTTTTCCGGGTTCTTGACGATGTGCTGGAGAATAATGCCGAAATACAGTGCGCCGCCGCTTTTGGCAACGGTGGACGCAACAATGCCGTCGTAGTCTTCGGGATGATGCCTTGCCGCCATCATCCCCATGCGCCCACCGCCGGAACATCCCATGTGATAGCGGTAGAGTTTGTCTTCCATTGCGTAATAGGCCCGGGTAATGGTCTGGGCAGCAACGGTAGACACATGGGCACCGCGATGGCCGTAGTCGAGCCTGCGCACCGGATTGTTGGCACCGAAGTCATAGGACCCCAGGCCGCCGTCCTTCGGGCTGTGGCCCGTGTCCGAACTCGACACGGCAAAGCCGTTGCGCAGCAGCTTGTTGGTGGATGCGCCTTGTCCATAGCTGTCCGCCGCCGCAGTGATGGTCTGCCCCGCACCGCCGCCCTGCCCCATAAAAAAGAAGCGCCCGCCAAAGCGATCGTCCGGCAGCATCAGGGACCAGCCGACCCGGTTGGGTCCGGGGTTATTGGTCATGATATGGCCCAACACCTCGCAGTGGGGGACCGGTGCGGCAACATGCCTGACCGAATCGATTACGCTGTCAGTCGGGCTAATCCCGCGAATACCCTCCAGGGTACAGCGGTCCTTTGCCTCAGCGGCGCTGACCGAGCCAATGGCCAGCAGTGGGAAAAGCACACTCAGGAAAATTGTTGGTTTTATCATCTGTTCCTCCATTGCCTGCAGCTGGAGCTTCGATAAAAAGACCCGGGCAAGCGGTTATTGTTTATTCATCGGAGATACCGCAATGGTCAGCGGGGTTGGGCAAGTCACTGCTTGTCATCGTTATCAGCTTTTTCACCTGGATTGTCACAACATCACCGCACAAACACCCGTTGTACGCGAGAAAAAAAGGCAATGACTTCACCCCTCGACCAACACTGTGCATTGCTTGAAACTACACCCATCAATACGCGCTTGTCCATCGATAGCGATGCCAATTTGAAACGCCTGGTTGTGCTATCTTCGCTCCAGGGTCACCAACCTGTTGCGCATAAAATGCGACTGCAAAAAATCGCACAGCTTTAATTTAGGGCCATCGGTGCCAATAAACCAGCGAGACCTCCAGCGGGCAATCCGGTGGAGGTGTCATTCAAGACTGACAATCACTGATTACACCAGCAAAACTTAACCGGCCCACTTTCAGGCCGGAACGATATTGACCGGAATAGCCGACATACGCGGCATCGCGTTGATCGGATCGAGATCGCGGTCGGTGCTGATCAGTTCGCCGGTGCTTGATCCTTCCCGCTCATAATCGGGCTGATCAGGGTCACCACCAAAGCCGTGGCACATGGAAATCACACCTCGGCGCACCGTGGGATCGCTTTCGACAATCGCCGCGATACTGCCTGCATCCGAATTGATGGTAACCCGATCACCGGATTGCAGCCCCAGTGCGCTCAACTCTTCAGGACTCATATAGGCCGGATTGAAGGGCCAGCGCTGGCGCACTGCCGGTATCGTCCGGCCCGTGGAATTGTGCACATCGCGGATACGACGCGAGATCAGCCGGTGCGTAAAACGCTGGCCGTTGCTGAGCGACACACCGGGTTCGAATGCCTCGGCAGCGATCCCGGCCAGCTCACTGGCCACATCGGCTGGCATTGTCTCGAATTTACCGGCTGTTTGAGGATCTGCTGGCCCGACAATTTGTGGCTCGTCATCAAAAATGCGGCCCATTTCCGCCTGTTTCAACTCCTCCAGAGGCACAGGGATATTGCGCCCGACCACAGCCAGAATATCGTCGGTGGTTGGCGGTGTGGTCATATCGAAGGCGGTGCCGTCAACGGTAAAGGTCATGCCGAGTCGCTTGCTGATGGACCAGAAAAAATACCAGTCGTCGATGACCCTGGCGCCCGCTGGCGGTGGTGCTGCCGGGTGGGTATAGCGGGCGTAGGGCTTTTGCAGCAGCGCCTGCTCGTGCACATAAATGCTCAGGTCGGCGCGTTCATAGTGCAACTTGGTTGGAATGATGTAATCGGAAAGCCGCGCTGTTTCGTTCATGTACGGCTCGATGCTGACGAGCAGATCGAGCGACCGCATCGCGCGCACCATCTTCTTGCGATCGGGAACGGTATTGATAAGGTTGGAGCCGTGACTGATAAAGCAGCGGATCTGCCCCTCGCCGGGAACCAGAATCTCGTCTGCCATGGTGCCGGTCATCATCTCGCCTATCAGCGTGCCATAGTGGCCGATCCGCCCCTTGTAGCCACTCTCCCACCAGCGCTGGGGCGACACCGCCTGAGCGCGGCGCGGGATGCGCGCCTGAAATACGCCGGGATTGGCGATTTTTTCACTCGCCCGCAGATAACGCCCGCACACAACGTTGAGCGTCTCGATAAGATGCTCCGAAAGATTGGAGTGTGGGGCCATGCTAGGCCCTGTGCCGGTAGAGGCCCCGCCGCGCGATGTTTCCCGCGCGAACAGCGAGGCTGCACGGTGCAGATCCTCAGCGGACACCCCGGCGCGGCGGGCCACATACTCCGGCGTAAAAGGTTCCACTGCCGCCCGCAGGCGATCCAGATCGGCGACATGGTCGCGGCAGAATTCTGCATCTTCCCAACCTTCGCTGAGAATGATCCGCAACAGCCCGGCGGCGAGGGTCGGGTCTTCGCCCGGATAGGGCTGAAGAAAAACGTCGGCGTATTTGGCCGACTCGGTGCGACGCGGATCAATGACGATAAGCTTCATACCCCGCGCCCGCGCCTCCTTCATGCGCTTGCTGGGATTCGACACATCGAAGTAACTGGTGGCGAGGGACACCAGGGGATTCACGCCCCACATCAGCCGAATGTCGCTGTCCGCCAGTGACACTTTGCCCGCCTCCCAGACACCCAAACGACCAGCGGCGATGATCTTGGCCGACTGATCTATCGTTGTGGTCGAAAAGCTCTTGGGCGACCCCAGTGTTTGCAGCCAGTAATGGAGCAGATCACCGGCACCGGCATTGAGCACCGCACCGCCGCCGCGAAAACCGCCTATGGCTGCGGGGCCATGGCGCTCGATTGTTTCACCCAGCTTTGCGGCAATCTCGTCGAGGGCTGTTTCAAGGTCGATTGGCGCGAAAGAACCGTCTGGCTGGCGCTTCAGCGGTTCAAGAATACGGTCCTCTCCATACAGGGCAGCAGGTGCTTGCAAGCCTTTGAAGCAGGCGTAGCCCTGGGTCATCAGGTCATCCTTGTCGCCTACAACCTTGGTGATGCGCTGGTTATCATCCAGCGTCAATGTCACACCGCAACAGGCGGTGCAGAAACGGCAAAAGGATTTCACTTCACGGTTGGCCATGGAACCTCCACTTTTTATTGTGTCTCTCGTGTCAGTCAACGGGCTGCGGCCCAGAGCACGGCAAACTGCCCATGATTGACGACCTGCATGGCGGCAATATGGATTCTGTTTATATTGCCTTTTTATAGACTATTTATTGGCGAATCAGTAAGTGTCTTACTATAGAGCTGCCATCTACAGGATGCCAGTCGAGTGTGTCTATTCTATGCGTGTTTCATCAACCTGACTGACATCCCGGCTGCAAAAACCGGGATGCCAGAATATGGTCGGGGGCTATTTCACTTCATGTCATGCGCCACCGACGCCTTTCTCACCAGCTGGACAAACTCGGCGCGGTAGCCGTAGAGGTCATCACCCTTGTTTTTATTGGCCAGGTCGATCACGTCCTGGTAGCTCCAGTCACCGGTGTATTGACCGCCGCGCAGCAATTGGGCGAAACCCGCAACGGCGATGGCGAAACCGGTTTCCCGCTCCAGCACCTTATTCTCAACCAGCGCTGAATCCTTAACGGCTACGGGCGTGGTGATCAGTTTTGATGTTGACTCGTTTGGCAATTTGTAGCGGATTTTGAGAAAGCCGTATTCGCTCCCTTGTCCGGCAGCAGGTGCCTCAGCTTGCGAATAACGGGAAGGCTCTATCAAACCGCTGGCGGAGCCGACCGGGGTGATTTCATAGATGGCGGTGACCCGATGCCCAGCGCCAATATCACCGGCATCCACTTTGTCGTTATTGAAATCCTCACGCTTGAGCGCGCGGGTTTCATAACCCAGCAGACGGTATTCCTTCACGGTTTGCGGATTAAATTCCATCTGGATTTTCACATCCCTGGCAATGGGAAAAAGTGTGGAGGTGGCTTCGTCCACCAGCACTTTTTGCGCCTCGCTCAGAGTATCGATATACGCTGCCACACCATTGCCGTTCTGGGCCAGCACCTGCATCAGGTCGTCCTGGTAGTTGCCCTGACCAAAACCGAGTACCGAGAGATAGATGCCCTCCTCCCGCTGGCGCTCCACAAAACCTTTCAGTTCCTCCTGGTCAGTGATACCCACGTTGAAATCACCGTCGGTGGCGAGGATGACCCGGTTGACCGCGCTCTTGTTAAAACCCGCTTTGGCCAGCTGGTAGGCCAGCTTGATGCCCTCGCCGCCAGCGGTGGAACCACCGGCATTGAGCCGTTCCAGGGCTACCAGGATTTTCTGTTTTTCCCTGGCCTGGGTTGGCTCCAGAACAGTACCGGCAGCACCGGCATAGGCGACAATGGCCACGGTGTCGGTGGGCTTGAGCTGAGTCAACAACAAACCCATCGACTGCTTGACCAGCGGCAGTTTGTCGGGGCTGTTCATGGAGCCGGATACATCCAGCAAAAACACCAGATTGCTGGCGGGGGCTTCGCCGGGAGCAATATCAAAGCCGCGAATACCGATATGGACCAGTTTGTTACCTGCCTTCCAGGGTGCATCGGTAACGGCCACGGTGGCCTTGAACGGGGTCTCCCTACTCTCGGGCAGCGGGTAATCGTAGTCGAAGTAATTGATCATCTCCTCGACCCGCACTGCATCCTTCTGGGGCAATACGCCCTGGTTCAACTGCCTGCGTACAAAACTGTAGGAAGCGGTATCCACATCCACGGAAAAGGTGGATACAGGCACCTCGGCCACCAGCTTCACCGGGTTGGGCACAATAGTCTCAAACTGATCGCGGCCCTCGTCCTGATAGTAACCCGGCAGCACCACATCAGCGGGAACCGGTGCCGACAGCACTTTGCCCGGTGCGCGGGATTCATTGCTGGCAACAGCGGCAAAGGTTTGGCGCTCGGTCGGGGGCGAGGCGGGAGCCACAGAATCGGCCATGGCGAGATCGCTTTCCGCCATTTGCGCTGCAGGGTACTCCTCTTGCCGCAATGCCCCTGCGGATTGATCGCGGGAAAACTCCTTCGCTTCCTGTTTTCGTCGCGCCGTGACAATCACTTCCTCCAGACCACTGGCTGCGCCCAGGGTCATTTCCCTGCCTGGCGCCAAATCCGTATCGACCACCGGATCGCTCACATTCATCAATACCGATACGGTCATCACCAGCACCGCTGCACTGGCCACACCACTCACGACCCAACGTTGATTTATCGCGTTCATCATTCTTCTCCTGACTGACGGGTTGTTGTCAGCGGTAGGACGAAGCGTTGTGACATTTCCTTGGGTGTCTGGTGATTTTATTTGATCATTTTCCCCAGCAGCTGCGAAAGCTGCCATGGCGGCCGCTTTGGCGCGGGCGCGGGCCGCCTCTGACGGGGCGTTGTTGTCGGAATCGTCAAGCAGTGTTTTCAGGTCATCATCGGTCATTGCAACCCCTCCTGCCTCTGGGCAGAAGCCAGTTTTTTGCGAATTTCGTGCAGCCGCCACGACACGGTGGATTCCTTCACTCCCAACAGCGCGGCGGCCTCGGCGTGATTCATACCCTCCCCGGCCACCAGCACCAGGGTGTCCCGGAAGCCGTCACCCATGGCCTCGACCTGGGCCAGCACCTGACGCAGGTAAATCTGGGATTCACCTTCCGAGTCCTGCGGGGAAGCCAGATGCTCAATCTCTACATCATCACTGCGGTGGCGGTTCTGCTGGCGATACCAATCGTGTGCACAATTGAGGACCAGCGTGTAGAGCCAGGTGCTAAAGGCCGCCTCAAAGCGGTAAGAGCGGATGGCTTGAGCGAGTTTGATACACGCCAGCTGCGCCACGTCCTCGGCATCCTGCCGCACCCCGGTGTATTTCATCGCAAACCGAAAAATGCTGTCATAGCAGATATCCACCACCTCGCCAAAGGCGGCGCCATCGCCATCCATCGCCCGTTTCAGGGTTTGTTTGTCCGGGGACATCATCATTCCGGTGTGTTTCCTTGTCTGTTAGACGCGGGTATTGCCAGAATCCTTGGTGAACGATTTATTTTTCAGGTGTTGAAGATTGTATGTCTATACATCCGGGTGCGCATCGAAGGGCTGAATTCGCTCAAGTGCGCGGGCTATGCGCAGAACCTGATCTTCACGCCCATGGCGCCCCATGATCTGTAATCCAACCGGCATGCCGTTGACCAGACCCGCTGGGAATGACAAGGCAGGCAGCATCAGCAGATTGGCTATGGCGGTGAAATAGGTGCCACAGCAAAAGCTGGGATAGGGATCTGCCATCCCGTCTGGAAGCAGCGGTGCCACCACGGGCAAGGTGGGAGACAGGATTGCATCGTATTGCTCGAACAAAGCGTCGATCTTGTGTCCGAGTTCTGCAACCCATTTTACGGCGGCCTCATAGTCCTCGCGGGAAACTGGCGGCGTCTTCATCCCCGCCTGGTTGTATTCCATCAGCCGTGGGAAATTCTCCGGGGCAAGGCAGCGTTCGACAAAGTCCGGGGAGTTGGTAAAACACGGGGGAAAATTGCCGTGGGCAGATTCGCCCCTCAGGAAATTGACAAACCAGGGCCAGCTCTCTTCGATCCTGAAAGCGGTCTTGAGACCCATCTCCAAAACGAAGTCCTCCACGACCGCGCCCGCCTCCGAAAGCCTGGCCGCAGTGCTGCCGACCTGGACGGCTACCGCAGGGTCGACATCGATGTGTCCATAATCCGGCGACCACAAAAATCGCATGCCAACCACGCCGTCTTCCAGGCTGGCGGTAAATTCCCGCGCGGGCGGACAGGGGCGCGGATCGATGCCGTCAGGGCCTGACAGCACATCCATGGCGATGGCGAGATCGCGTACATCCCGCGCCATGGGCCCCATGCTGCCAACCCGGGCATAGCTGAAGCTGCCGGTATCCGGAATGCGACCCGGTGTGGGGAAAAGCCCCACCAACCCGCAAGCCGCTGAGGGAATCCTGATGGAGCCACCGCCGTCAGAGCCAATGCCCAGCGGCGCGACGCCCGCTGCAACGGCGGCGCCGGTGCCACCGCTCGATGCCCCCGGTGAACGGCGAGTATCCCAGGGGTTGAGCGTTTCAGGCCCCAAGCGGTTAGCCGTGCGGCTCCAGGTATAGAACTCCGGCACATTGGTCATGCCGATGATGATGGCGCCTGCCGCGCGCAAGCGTGCCGTGAGTGTTCCGTCCTGTGCAGGCACAAAGTCCTCAAACAGCAGCGAGCCACCGGTAGCCGGAACACCTGCCACCCAGGGCTCGTCCTTGAGAACCATCGGCACGCCTTGGAGCGGCCCGTGAGGCAGGCCGTTTTTGACCATTTCGTCGGCTTGCCGGGCGGCAGCCCGGGCCTGATCAGCACAGACCGTGCGGAAAGCGTGCAGTTTCGGCTCAACGGCAGCAAGACGGGCAAGCGCCGCCTCGACCACCTCAACAGCCGAGATTTCACCGCTGACAATGCGTTCCCGCACTTGCCAGGCCGGGGCCCAGATCAAATCGTCCATCATTCCTCCTCTGCTGCCTAGATACCATCTATTCAAGCCTCAACACAACAGTCACAGCAAATATACTTGACACAATAGTCAAATAATTGAACTCTTCACCCGTGGATGGAAGTCCATGCCAGACGGGGCAAGGCCCTATCCATGATGGATATCACAGCTCGATGATCGGGCGTCTGTATAACGACAATAACCTTGGGACGTAATACTACTATGTGGGAAGCAACACTATGAATACCGCAACAATGACACAGGCCATCACTGACCTGTCGCAACCCGCCATCCAGCAAAACCCCTGGCCCACCTATGCGACACTCAGAAAGACTGCACCTGTGTCGCCGCTCAAATCTGAATTCACCCGCAAAACCGCCGTTATTGTCACCCGCTATGACGATGTGATGATGGTCTACAAGGACCCTCGGTTTTCCAACGATATGTCGAGCAATATGCCTTTCCCGGTGCGCTGGCTGATGAAGCGGATCGGGTCGCTGGATATCATGATGCTCAAGGACGACCCCGAACACCGCCGCCTGCGCGGTCTGGTGGACAAGGCCTTCACCCCCAAAATGGTCGAGGCCATGGGGCCGAGGATTGAGCGCATCGCCCAGGATCTGCTGGATGCCATGGCAAAAAAAGACAACGCCGATCTGGTAGAGGATTTTGCCAAGCCATTGCCCATCACAGTGATTTCGGAAATGCTCGGCGTGCCGCCGGAGGAGTGTTACGAGTTTAACCAGCTCACCAGCAGCTCGTTTGATACCTCAACGGCGTCGGGCCTGCGCCGCATCACGGCCTTGCCCAATATGTGGAAAATGATTCGCCTCTTCAAACGGCTGATCAAGCTGCGCCGGGAAAACCCCGATGACCGGCTGGTCACCGCACTGATCAATATCTACGACCAGGGCGATCAGCTGAGCGACCGCGAAATTCTGGGGATGATCTTCCTGCTGCTGTTTGCCGGCCACGAAACCAGCGTCAACCTGATCGGCAGCGGTATGCTGGCACTGCTGGAGCAGCCCGACCAGTTTGCCAAGCTGCGCGACAACCCCGACCTGATCGAGCCTGCGGTGGAAGAGCTGCTGCGCTTCTCCAGCCCGGTGGTGTATGGCGCCTCGCGTTTCCCCACTGAGGACCTGATGATCGGCGATACTCTTGTGCCGAAAGGCACTGAGGTGATCGGCGTGCTCAGTTCAGCCAACCGCGACGAAGCCGTGTTTGAAAACCCCGAGCAGATTGATATCACCCGCAATCCCAACAGGCACATCGCGTTTGGTGTTGGCATACACTTTTGCCTCGGTGTATGGCTGGCGCGATCAGAAGGCAAGCTCGCTATCAATGCACTGATCAAGCGCTTCCCGAACATGCAGCTGGCCGTACCCCGCGACCAGTTGCGCTGGAAAGTCGGTGGCACCAATGCCTTGCGTGGGCTCCAGAGCCTGCCCATCAGGCTGGGTTAATTACACCTCCACACAATAAGGTTGTAGGTTGGGCTGAACGTTTTTTGTGAAGCCCAACAATAATCTCTGGTAGATGTAGGGCAATCTCTTGGAAACGCTGGGTAGTCCCTCAGCCCAACCTACAAATCTTGCAGCTCGCATTGACTTACGACGTTCACCACCCTTGCACCCTCAATCTGCTGCCAGCACAATCACAGCCCTCAAAATAACAATCGCATTCATGCTACAGGGCCAGCAATGACAACCATCAAGGCAGTTCGCATCCACAATTTCGACGGCATCGACCAGATTCGCTACGAGGATATCCCCTGCCCCGAGCCCGGCCCTGATGAAGTGCTGATTCGGGTTTATGCCGCCGGAGTCAACCCGGTGGACTGGCAGCTGACCCAGGGTATCAATCAGGAATTTTTGCAGCGAACCCTGCCAACTGTGCCGGGTTTTGAAGTGGCTGGAGTGGTCGAAAAAACCGGCAGCGCTGTCACCACCCTGGCGCCAGGTGATGCGGTTTATGGCCATGTGGATTTTCGCTATGACGGTTCTTTTGCGGAATATATGGTCAGCGCCGAGGACCGTCTGGTACCCAAACCCACCAATCTTGATTATGTGGAGGCAGCCGCCGTGCCAGTGGCGGCACTGGCCGCATGGACAGCACTGTTTGACCCTGAAGGCATCAATCTTAAGGCAGGCCAGACAGTGTTGATCACCGCCGCTGCCGGAGGTGTGGGCACCTTTGCCGTGCAGTTTGCCAAATGGGCTGGCGCCCGGGTTATTGCTACAGGCTCAGCACACAGCCGGGATTTCCTGCTTGATCTCGGGGCTGACGTATTTATCGATTACCACACGCAATCACTGGATGCCGTAGGCTTGATCGATGCAGCACTCGATGCCGTTGGTGAGCAAACACAGCTGGATTGCCTGGCGGCGATTCGCCCCGCTGGCGTGCTGGCCTCACTGGTGGGCGAGCAATGGGGCGAGCCAACCCTGCGCCCGGATGTGAAAAAATTTGTGGTGCACGGCGGCTTTTACCCGCAGCAGCTGGCCGATATTACCCCGCTGCTGGAAAGTGGTGAGGTGCGCCCCATTATCAGCCAGGTATTTCCCTTAAGCGCGGTAAAAGACGCACTGGCATTAAGCAGCAGCGGTCATGTGCGAGGCAAAATCGTACTGTCCGTTGACGGGCAATAATTCACCCTGTGCGGCCAGAACATGGCAATTGGCACTTGGTGGCATTGCCGGTGGATGATCCCTGGTGGGATACCCATTATCCGCCGAACGGCTGGGGTTGCCGTTGCTGGATCATCTCCGCTACGGAGGCACAACTGAAGCGCTGGGGTATTGAGCCTGCCAAGGCACCGCCTATCGAAACTACCTGGCGTGTCAACACGTCAACAGGGCTTGACTATGGTCAGGTGCCGATTGGTATTGATCCGGGTTGGGACTACAACGTTGGCAAGGCCTGGCTGGGTTCCGATATCGCCTTTGGCGAAAAGCTGATGGCGTTGCCTGATGCGCTACGTGCTGAGGTGTTTGCCAATCTGGATGATCATATTGCCCAGCTCAATAAAGGTTGGCATGCCTGGCTGAAAGAGCGGGCTGGCCAGCCGCCAAGGGGCTATGCCCATACCATTGGTTATTTGTCGTCACCGGTGATCGATGCGCTCAAAGCCAAGAATATGGAGCCTGTCAGTGCCACAGTCGTGGTATTCGATAATCAGACGAATCACGTCAAAGGCACCCATAAAGATGATGCCAAAAGGATCAGTCTGGCTGAATTCAAAAACCTTCCCGCTGAGTTTGCAAATCACTCGGCGGTATTGCTGCATGGTAAGGAGTTGGTCTTTGTAATGAAGGGCCACGCCGATGGCAGGAATTCCCGTGCTGTTGTCGCGGTCAATCTGAAACGTAAAGGTAACCAGTTCTCAAGCCTGAGATCACTGGGAAGAGTGCATATAACGGATCTGAGGAAGAAGGAGTACGAGCTGATATGGGGCAAGCTATGAGCTGGTGGGTGGGGCGGCGCATCCCACATACGCAGGGGGTCTTGAAACCTGCCACGACAGAAGCCATTTCCTGCCTCCACCAGCTGATCAAAGTTTAGCACACCCGTCCGACCGTCGGTCAATCAGCTGTTAACAGGCAATAAAAAGGGTGATAACACACCGTTATCACCCTTCGATTCACCGATTTAATTCACAATTTCACCGGTGAAACCCCGTTTTTTGTCCAGAAGTAAACGTAATTTTCCATTTCACTCATGTTGCCCAATTTTACGCAAATTCAATCAGTTACGGCCAAATTACTGTTTCATTCTCTTTCCAGTTCTAAACGGTACCCTACACCCTGCCCATAAAAAAACCCCGGTCCTGACCGGGGTTTTTTATGGGCGTATCAACCAGCGATTACAACAGCAATCGTCGTATATCGCCCATCATACTCACCAGGTCGGTCATGAATTTTCCGGCATCGGCGCCGTTGATCAGGCGGTGATCGTAAGTCAGGCTCAGGGGCAGCAACTGGCGTGGGACAAAAGCCTTGCCGTCCCATACAGGCTGGATTGAGGCTTTGGAAATACCGAGAATCGCCGCTTCCGGCGCATTGACGATGGGGGTAAAACCTCTGCCGCCGATGGCACCGAGGCTGGAGATGGAAAAGCCGCCGCCCTGCATGTCATTGGCGCTGAGCTTACCGTCGCGGGCCTTTTGCGCCACGGCGGCGGTTTCTTCTGCCAGTTCCCACAGGCCTTTTTTATCCACATCGCGGATCACCGGCACCATCAGGCCGCGGGGGGTGTCCACCGCCATGCCGATATGCACAAACTTTTTCTGGATCAGCTTTTCGCCGCTGCTGTGCCAGGAGCGGTTGATGACCGGGTGGGCCGTCATGGCGCGGGCGCAGGCCAGCATCATAAAGGCCACCGGGGTGAGTTTGACGCCGCGCTTGTCCGCCTCGGCCTTGAGGCCCTTGCGGAACTCCTCCATCTCGGTGATATCGGCATCATCAAACTGCGTCACCGCTGGCACGTTGAGCCAGGTGCGGGTCATGTTGGCGGCAGTCAGCTTGGCAATGCGGCTGAGGGGAAGCTCCTCGATTTCACCGAACTGGCTGTAGTCCAGATCGGGGATTTGGGGAATGCCAGCACCACCAGTAGCGGTGCCAGGCGCACCCGATTCGAGTGCGGACAAGGCCTTTTTCACATAGGCCTGCACATCTTCCCTGGCGATGCGGCCCTTGTCGCCACTACCCTTGACGTTGCGCAGATCAACGCCAAGCTCGCGGGCAAACTGGCGCACCATCGGGCCAGCATACACATCAGCAGCCGGTGCTTCCGCTTCGTTCAGGGTACCGGGGGCGGTTGACGGTTCAGCCGTTTGCGGCGGTTTTTCCGCAGGCTTTTCGCTGGCAGGAGCGGGTTGTGGTGGTTTGCTTTCAGGCTCGGGCTGCTGCTCAGGTTGCTGTTCTGGCGCTGACTCAACAGCGGACTGGGTGGTCATTTCTGCCACCGCATCGCCGGACTTGACCTTGCCGCCCTCTTTCACCAACAGCGCAGTAATCTTGCCAGCATAGGGGCTGGGCACATCCATGGTGGCCTTGTCCCCTTCGAGGGTCATCAGGGTATCCCCTTCCGCCACTTCGTCGCCAACCGCTACGTTGATCTCGATAATATCGACGGCATCGCCGGTGCCGAGGTCAGGCAGTTTGACTGTCTGCTCGGCAGACTGGCTTTTGGCCGCAGGCTTGTCAGATTTCTTACCTTCAGATTCTTTTGCTGGCGGTTTTTCCGCCTCGGGCTCTGCTTCCGGCTTTTTCTCGGCTGCCGACGATTCTGCCTTTTCCGGTGCAGCAGAATCGGAGGACTCCATTTCCACAATCGCTGTGCCCTGGGAAATCTTGTCGCCTACCTTTACCAATACTTTCTTGACCACCCCGGCCTTGGGAGACGGCACATCCATGGAGGCCTTGTCGGATTCCAGTACCAGCAGGGTGTCCTCAACGCTGATTTCGTCACCGATGCTGACACTGACCTCGATCACCTCGACTTCGTCGGCGCCACCGAGATCCGGTACTTTGATGGTTTCACTCGCCATTGATACAGCCCCTTACACAAAAAGCGGATTGGATTTTTCAGGATCAATGCCGAAATCGGCAATGGCTTGCTTGACCACAGCAAGGTCAATCTTGCCCTGTTTGGCGAGCCCGTAAAGGGCAGCGACGGCGATATAGCGGCGATCCACTTCAAAGAAATCCCGCAGCTTGGCACGGGTATCGCTGCGGCCAAAGCCATCGGTGCCGAGCACATGGTAATCGCCAGGGATAAAGGGCCGCAGCTGCTCGCTGTAACTCTTCATGTAATCGGTGGCGATGATAAAGGGGCCATCGTGTCCGGCCAGGGTGCTGGTGATATAGGCTTGCTGCTCTTTCTCACCGGGATGCAGCAAGTTCCAGCGCGTCGCCGCCTGGCCGTCGCGAGCCAGGGTATTGACGCTGGTAACACTCCACACATCGCTCTCGATCTTGTAGTTGTCGCGCAACAGATCGGCAGCGGCGACCACTTCGTTGAGAATGGTGCCCGCACCCATGAGCTGCACGCGGTGCTTGCCCTTGGGGGTTTTGCCGCCTTTTTTCAGGGCATAAATACCCTGGATAATGCCCTCTTCGGCACCCTCAGGCATGGCCGGGTGAACGTAGTTTTCGTTCATGGTGGTGATGTAGTAGTAGCAATTTTCCTTGTCTTCGTACATGCGCTTGAGGCCATCCTGAATGATCACCGCCAGCTCGTAGCTGTAACACGGATCGTAGGAGCGGCAGTTGGGGATGGTACTGGCCAGCAGGTGGCTGTGGCCATCCTGGTGTTGCAGACCCTCGCCGTTAAGCGTGGTGCGACCGGCGGTGGCGCCGATCAAAAAGCCCCGCGCCTGGCTGTCGCCTGCGGCCCAGGCCAAGTCGCCGATGCGCTGAAAACCAAACATCGAATAGAAGATATAGAACGGCACCATCGGGCAATCGTAATTGCTGTACGCCGTGGCGAGGGCAATCCAGGCCGACATAGCGCCACTTTCGTTGATGCCCTCCTCGAGGATCTGGCCCTTTTTATCCTCCTTGTAATACATGATCTGGTCGGAGTCGTGGGGCGTGTACTTCTGCCCCTGGGAGGAATAGATACCCAGCTGGCGGAACATGCCCTCCATGCCGAAGGTGCGTGCTTCATCGGGCACGATTGGCACCACCCGGGCGCCCATTTCCTTGTCCTTGACCAGGGTGGTGAGAATGCGCACAAAGGCCATGGTGGAGGAAATCTGGCGCTCGCCAGAGGTCTCCAGTTGCTTCTGGAAAACGCTTAAGGGCGGTGTTTTGAGCGCAGAAAAGTCGGCCTGACGGGCAGGCAGGTAGCCACCGAGGGACTCGCGGCGCTTGCGCATGTAGACCATTTCCGGGCTGTCTTCCGGCGGACGGTAATAGGGCACTGTTTCCAGCTGGGCATCGGGGATGGGGATACCGAAGCGGTCGCGGAAATTCTTCAGGCTTTCGAGATCGAGCTTTTTCACCGAGTGGGTGTCGTTGGCCGCCTCGCCCGCCGCGCCCATGCCGTAACCTTTTACAGTCATGGCGAGAATCACCGTGGGTTTGCCGCTGTTTTCCATCGCCTGGGCATAGGCCGCGTAGACCTTGTAGGGATCGTGACCGCCGCGGTTGAGATACTGGATATCCTTGTCGCTCATATCCTTGACCAGTTCGGCGGTATCGGGGTACTTACCGAAGAAGTTCTCGCGAGTGTAGGCGCCGCCGTTGTTCTTGCAGTTTTGCAGCTCGCCGTCGCAGACCTCGTTCATGACCTTTTGCAGGTTGCCGGTTTTGTCGCGTTCCAGCAGCGGGTCCCACATGCGGCCCCACACCACCTTGATCACGTTCCAGCCAGCGCCGCGGAACACGCCTTCCAGTTCCTGGATAATCTTGCCGTTGCCGCGCACCGGGCCGTCTAAACGCTGCAGGTTGCAGTTGACCACGAACACGAGGTTTTCCAGGCCTTCGCGGCCCGCCAGGGAAATGGCGCCGAGGCTTTCCGGCTCGTCCGTTTCACCGTCGCCGAGGAAAGCCCAGACCTTGCGGTCGCCGCGCGGCACCAGTCCCCGCGCCGACAGGTAGCGCATTACGTGGGCCTGGTAGATGGCCTGAATGGGGCCGAGGCCCATGGACACAGTGGGGAACTGCCAGTAGTCCGGCATCAGCCAGGGGTGGGGGTAGGACGACAGCCCGTTGCCCCCCACTTCGCGGCGGAAATTATCGAGTTGCTCCTCGGATATGCGGCCTTCGAGGAAAGAGCGCGCATAGATGCCCGGTGAGCTGTGGCCCTGGTAGTAGATCAGGTCTTCCAGATGATCCTCACCACGGCCACGGAAAAAGTAATTGAACGCTACATCGTAGAGCGTTGCGGCGGAGGAGAAGGTCGAGATATGGCCACCCAGTCCATCGTCGTTCTTGTTGGCGCGCATCACCATGGCGAGGGCGTTCCAGCGCACCAGTGAGCGGATACGGCGTTCCATAAACAGGTCGCCGGGCATACGCTTTTCCTGGGAGGCAGGAATGGTATTGCGAAACGGCGTGGTGACGGAATTGGGGGCGGGGATGCCGGAATCGGTTGCCTTGTCGAGCAACTGCCTGACCAGGAAACCCGCGCGCTCCTCACCCTGAAATTTGATGACGGACTCCAGCGCCTGAAGCCACTCCTGGGTTTCCAGTGGATCAATATCGTGCTGCATTATTTTTTAATAACCTCGTTGGTCAAAATCGGATTCATTCTACAGACTTTACCCCACCAAGACGATGTTGGTCCACGGCGATATGGTTGCCAGGTGGCCATCCTGCTGCGCGCTAACACATTCGGGACACAAGCTGGTCTCAAGTCGCTGGGCAGGCAAGCTGGGATGATTGTCGTACAGGGGGGCTAGGGACTGCGGCAACCCCGAATACAGGCCCTCCGCCATTGGAGGACCGGTACTATTGCCGCGGGCTGCACATGATAGGCAATTCTCGCGCCATTATACAGGGGCATCTGCCCTTCAGACTTCCCCGGCGAAGCCTGTGTGACAGCTCATGGCCTGCCGGGGGGATGGGCTACTGGGGGTATGTGAACACCCCTTCCACCAGGGTATCGCGCTTGGTGCGGTCAAGTGACATGTCCTCTGTATCGCGGGAGGACAGCAGCCAGATGCCCTCACGTTGCTTGAGTACAACACGCTGATAGGCGCCCTGCAAATCCGCCAAAGTCGTGTTGCGGATAGACTCGGCCAGGCGCGAGCGGAAATCAAAATCGTCGTAACCCAGGTACAGGGATTCCAGGTGACGACCGGCAAGCTCCATGATGTTTTTGGGTTTTTCCTCAATGGAAGCCAGTACTGCCTGTTTCAGGCGCTGCAGGTCTTCCTCACCCAGAGCAGCCACCTTTTCGTCAAAGGCAGTCAAAAAGCCGTCGATTTCACTGCGCAGCCCGGTGCTCTCCATGGTCGGGGATTGCACATAGAACATCAGCCCCGGCACCCGGTGCATGGGAGAAATGGACGAACCCACCACATAGCCGAGCTGCTTTTCCGTGCGCAGGTCGGAATAGAACGGCGCTTCCGCCACCTTCTCGATCAGGGCAAACAGGGCGCGCTCCTGAAGAGTATCCTCGGCCCCCTGCAGGAACAGCACCGCCACGTTGTCAGCGTGATCCACATAGATATCAAATTGCGGCACCGGCTCTGTGGCGGCAAGGTTTTTCACCTCGTAGTTGATGGCGATGGCATCCTCGCCAGCAGCGCGCAAACCCAGCTTGTCGCTTACTGTCAGGGCCATGTCACTGGCCGTTGCGCGGTCGAGATTGCCGCCCGCGTAGTAACGGGCATGGCTGTTGCCATACAGATCGGCAACGAATGCCTTGAGGTCGGCCATGGTCAGGCTGTCGAGGGTGTCGGCTTTTTCGAGGGGCAACCAGCTATCGCGCAGCAGGGGCGAAACAGCGGCAAATACCTGGCTGATGGGCCAGTCCTTGGCGGTATTGCGCCACAGTCGCAGCAGGGTGCTTTTGACCCGCGCAAAACGCGCCTCATCCCATTCCGGCTGCGCCATCACGGCGGTAATCTCAGCCAGCAGCAGAGGCTGCTTTTCACTATAACCTTTAACACTCAGGCTTAAGCCATTGTCCCAGCGACCAATATCAAAGCCCAATCCAGCCTGGGCAGCGGGGTAAGTTTGCGATGACAGCTGGTCCTGCACCATGGCGCGGTACAGATCGAGCAGGGTTTCGCGACGGCGATCCTGCAGATCGGCGATGGCGATGCGCGCTTCAAACAGGGCGCGGGGAGTCTGAAATACAGTGTCGGGGTAGTGCCAGATGGACAGCCCCTGGTCGCCCCCAGCCTTGATAAGGGCGGGCTTGTCCTGGACCGTATCGGGTTTGTTGAGCGCCAGGTGCTCGGGGATATAGGCGTTGGGCTCAGGCAAGTGCAGGCTCAGTTGCAGCAGTCCGGGTTCGTCATCACCGCCGGTCAGATCGGCCACCTGCAGCGCCTCAACCCGGTAAGGTGCCTGGTAATAGGTCGACAATGTCTGCGGCGCGGCTGACTCCTGCGACGACTCAGCGGCCGGGTCTTCAACAGGGCGGGCCACCACGGTGACCAGGGCGTTGTCCGGCCGCAAGCGGTCAGCAATATCCCTGATTTCCTGCGCATTGTAGCCCTGGTAAAAATAGGGGCCGCGCAGCGCCTCGGAAGGTGGGAAGGTGTGCAGCATGGAGCTGATCTGGCTCACATAATTGATCGGGGCATGCTTGTCGGCAAAGCGAAAGGCAATGCGGCTCAGGTTCGCCAGCTCGGCATAACGCCACTCTTCCAGCCCCCGTGTCTTGACCAGTTCCAGCCAGTTGAAAAAGGCGCGGGTAATGGCATCGCTTTCAGCCACACCGGCGTGGGTGAGTGATATCGTGGTGCTGAACAGTGCGCCCGCGCGGCTGTCATACACCAGCCCGGCACTGAGCGATTCCGCCAGGCCGAGGCGTTTGAGTTCCGCCAGCAAACTGCCCTCCCCTTCGTGGCCAATCAGGTGCGCCAGGTAATCCACCGGCTTGGTCGGCCAGGTAGCCGCCACTGTGGGCAGCGGGAAGCTGATGCTCAGCTGGCGCAGTTCTTTGACCGGTGTGATGGCGACCTTGAAAGGCAGCGGTTTGGCAAACAGAGGAATGTTTTGTTCCGGCAGCACCAGCTTGCGGTTGGGCACCTTGGCAAAGCGCTGCTCGACTGCCGCCTGCAGCTGGTCAAGATTTTCGGTGCCCAGCACCACCAGGTTCATCTGGTTGGCGCTGTAATACTTCTGGTAAAAGTCGAGCAGATCGTCTCGCACCGGCCTGTCCTTGCGGTCATCCAGGGTGGTCAGGTTGCCAACCGAAAACTGCGAAAACGGATGCTCGGGGTTGGCCAGTTCACGCAGCACATCCCACTCGCGGCGCGAATCATCCTTCAGTTTCAGACGGTATTCAGACTCCACCGCGTGGCGTTCGCGGTCGACATACTCAGGGTTAAACAGCGGGGCGACAAAAAAGCGCGAAAAGCGGTCGAGGGTCGCCATCAGGTGAGGGGCGTCGACATCGAAGAAATAGTTGGTTTCCTCGAGGCTGGTGTAGGCATTGTGCATGCCGCCATGTTCGCTGATAAAGGCCTGGTACTCGCCGGGCTCGGGGTACTTGTCAGTGCCCAGGAACAGCATGTGCTCGAGGAAGTGGGCCAGGCCTTCGCGCTCCGGAGGATTGTCAAAGCTGCCGACATTGACGCTGAGGGAGGCGGCGGCCTTGTCGGTATCGGGATCGGAAATCAGCAGGGCGCTAAGACCGTTGCGGAGCACCACATAGCGATACTGGCGATCATCGTTGGGGCTTTTGTAGACCGGTTCATCGCCCTTTTCGTCTTCCGCGCCCGCCACAAACCAGTCGGGGGCTGTGCTTTGCTCTGTGCTGAGCGGGGTTTTGGCAGTGGTCCCTGCGCTGTTGTCATCCGGCGAGCAGGCAACAAGCGAGAACAGTGAAAACAGCAATACAAGGTAACAAGCGCGAAATTCCATTAAATCTCTAATCCTCATTCAACAGTAATGGAGCCAGGCCAGCCGGGGCCGGCAGGCAAATGCAATGGGGTGAACAGCTTGGCTGGGCAAAAAGTCATGTTATGACACCACTTCGGGCCGTTCGGTTCGCGGCCAGGCGTTGTAAAGCGCCTTCACCAGGGTGGCGAGAGGAATCGCAAAAAAAACGCCCCAGAAACCCCATAAACCTCCAAAAATCAGCACCGCCAGAATGATGGCCAGGGGATGGAGATTGACCGCCTCGGAGAACAGCAGGGGAACCAGTACATTGCCGTCGAGAAACTGCAAAACAGTGTACACCACCGCCAGCCACAGGAGCTGGCTGCCCCAGTCCCATTGAAAATACCCCACCATCAGCACCGGGATGGTCACCACTGCGGCACCTATATAGGGGATCAGTACCGACAGGCCCACCACCAGAGCCAGCAGGGCCGCATAATCCAGCCCCAGGACCAGAAAGCAGATATAGGCGGCAACCCCCACAATGACGATTTCGATGGCCTTGCCGCGCACATAGTTGCCTATCTGCAGGTTCATTTCGTGCCAGATACTTTGCAGTACCGGGCGCCGGGAAGGCAGCATGTCACTCATCAGGGCCAGCAGATGGTCCTTGTCCTTGAGCAGGAAAAACACCATCAGGGGCACCAGCACCAGGTAGACAATCACGCCGATCAGGCCCGGCAGATTGGCAAACGAGAACGACAGCAGGCTCTCGCCAAAACCGGCCAGCTGGTCGGACGCATAGGACAGCAGGTTGTTGAGTTGTGTCTCGGAGAGAAACTCCGGATATTTTTCTGGCAGCTGGAGGACAACCTCCTGCAAGTGTTTCACCATCCCGGGTATCTGCGCCACCAGGTTACTGGACTGCCTGAAAAGGATCGGCAACAGCAGGAACAGGCTGAGCAACACCAGACCGGTGAAGCACAGGAACATCAGGTATACGGCCAGCTTGTAGGGCATTCCCACCCGCACCAGACGGTTGACCCCGCCCTGCAGCAAAAAGGCAAAAACCACAGAGGCAAAAAAAGGCGCAAGAATCTCGCCGATGTAAATCATCAGCACCAGCACCAGAACAATCAGTATGCTGAGCAATACCGCTTCTTCGTCGCCGAAATATCTGTCTATCCAGCTTTCAAGTACTCGCCACATGGTTGCTCGACTCCGGTGAACAGGGATTGAGCGTACGCAAAGGCAACGACAGCTTCAACACTATTTGCAATCAACACCAGCAGCCAGCAATCCCGACAGGAACCCCGCCGACAGCCCCCGGTCCAAACCCATCACGGACGCACAAATGTGCGCAAAGCGCCATGGCACGGGGTCACAGCCATGGGTTAACATCATCTCATCATTCAGCGCATACCCCAGCCAGGGCAACCTGCCAGGCAACACAGGAGTACAGGCCATTACCATCACGTCATCCGCCAGTCGCGGCATCGCACTGATACTGCTGTCGCTGGCCCTTGTCACAGGCTTCTCCACAGCGGCGAAGGTGACTGCCAACGAATTCAACCTGCCGGTACTGGGCGATGCGTCATCCGGTGTTATCTCCCTGCAACAGGAATACGAGCTGGGCCGCGCCTGGCTGAAAGCCTTTCGCAGCCGGGTCGAAACCCTCGACGACCCAGAAATACAGGTCTATCTGGAACAGCTGCTCTACGATCTGGCCGAGCACAGCTCCCTGGAAAATCCGCGCCTGGAGCTGGTCGTGATCAACAATCCCACCATGAACGCCTTTGCGGTGCCCGGCGGTGTTGTCGGCACCCACACCGGCCTGTTCCGCTATGCCGAAAGCGAGGATCAGCTGGCCTCGGTGCTGGCCCACGAACTCGGCCACCTCAGCCAGCGCCACTTCTCGCGGCGGGTGTCAAACCAGCGCGCCAGCAGCATTGGCACCATGGCGGGCCTGCTGGCCGGTATTATTCTCGCCGCCACTGTCGGCGGCGATGCGGGGATGGCTGCAATCACCACCACCCAGGCCATGGCCATGGACAGCGCCCTGCGCTACAGCCGCCAGAACGAACAGGAGGCCGACCGGGTCGGCATCGAAACACTCTATCAGTCAGGCCGCGACCCCAAGGCGGTATCGGAAATGTTTGAGCAGATGCTGGCAACCACCCGATTTACCGGGCAGCGCCCGCCGGAATTCCTCCTCACCCACCCCCTGACTGAAAACCGGGTGTCCGATGCCCGCAACCGCATCAACAATTACCCGGCAAAGAATTACCAGCAATCACCGCAATATGCGCTGATGAGAGCGCGGGCTCTGATCCATCTGGATCGCACCCCGCAACACTCCATCAACCGCTTTTCCAACGAGCTGAATGGCGAAAGCCTGTCCCGAACCGCCGCCAGTTACGGCCTGGCACTGGCACTGTCGCGAGCCGGCAAGCACGCCAGGGCCTGGCAAACGCTGCAACCGCTGCTGCAAGAAGAACCCACCAACCTCACCCTGCAACTGGCGGCAGTACAGCTGGAAATGGCCAGTGAGAAATACGAACAGGCCCTGGCGCGCATCATCGGTCTCCAGCCCCTGCACAAAAAGAATTACGCCCTGCAACGGGCCAAGGCGGAAGTGCTGCTCAAGTCGCGGGATTACAACGGCTCCCAGCAGGTGCTGGACGCCCTGAGTCGTCAGCGCAGTGAAGATCCGGCGGTGTGGTATCAGCTCGCAGAAGTCAGCGGTCTGGCCGGTGATATTGTCTCGGTACACCAGGCCCGCGCCGAATACTTCATTCATATCGGCGTGTTTGACCAGGCCCGCAAACAACTGACCTACGCCAAGAAACTGGTGGGGAATAACTACCAGCAGAACGCGATACTGGACCAGCGCCTGAGGGACGTGGCAGTGATGGAGGAGAAGACCAAGAATCTTTGAAGACTGGGTCGGACGTCTGAAGTCTGACGTCTGACGCCAAGATGGGCTGGTGCTCTGATCAGCCCCGGCAGCCATTCAAGTATTCAGGGACTCGCACGATGCTGCGTCACTGCGCTTTTGCGTCAGACTTCAGACGTCCGACCCAAAAAAGTCAATCCCCCGACTTGCCCACCGCCGAGGTAGCCGCCAGCTGCTGCTCGCGAAAATCGAGCATGCGCTGCAGTGACACCATCGCCTGACGGCCAATGGCAGGGTCCACATGGATCTCGTTGCTGCCCTGTTCGAGGCTATGCATCATGTTTTCCAGATGATTCATCGCCATCCACGGGCAGTTGGCGCAGCTGCGGCAGGTGGCGCCCTTGCCCGCAGTGGGGGCAATGATCAGCTCCTTGTCCGGAGCCATCTGTTGCATCTTGTAGAAAATGCCTTGATCAGTAGCGACGATAACGCGTTTGTTGGGCAGGGTGCGGGCCGCCTCGATCAGCTGTGAGGTGGAACCCACCGCATCGGCCATGGCGACGACGTTTTCCGGGGATTCGGGGTGTACCAGAATCGCCGCATCGGGGTACAGGGCCTTGAGATCGCGCAACCCGCGGTACTTGAATTCCTCGTGGACAATGCAGGCGCCATCCCACAGCAGCATATCGGCGCCGGTTTGCTTCTGCACATAGCCGCCGAGGTGCTTGTCCGGCGCCCAGAGAATCTTTTTGCCCTGGCTGTCGAGGTGATCGATCACATCGAGGGCGATACTCGACGTTACCACCCAGTCTGCACGGGCTTTAACCGCCGCTGAGGTGTTGGCATAGACCACCACAGTCCGGTCCGGGTGCTCATCGCAAAACGCTGTGAAATCTTCCACCGGGCAGCCAATGTCGAGGGAACAGGTGGCCTCCAGAGTGGGCATCAGTACCCGTTTTTCGGGCGTGAGGATCTTCGCCGTCTCGCCCATAAACTTGACGCCGCACACCAGCAGGGTCGACGCCTTGTGGTTTTTGCCAAAACGCGCCATCTCGAGGGAATCGGAGACGATGCCGCCGGTCTCCTCCGCCAGTTTCTGGATGGCCGGATCGGTGTAGTAGTGGGCGACAATGGCTGCATCCTTTTCGACCAGCAATTGCCGGATGCGCTCGATATGGAACGCCTCCTGCTCGGGCGTATATCTGGGCTCATCGTGGAGCCGATCAAGATGGACTTCAACCAGCTCGCGGAAGTGGGGATTTTCGGCCAGTTGCAAACGATTGGGTGGATTCATGGGCTACTACGGACTGTGATGATATCCGCCGGATTTTAGCACAGTCGCCCTTGGGGGTTGATCACTTCGATCAGTGACTTGCTGGAGTTGCACGTTTCACGTAACACGTTACACGCGAGCGGCTTCAAAGCGCTGTCGAACACTTTCAGTATCGACGAACAGTACCGCTCAGAAAGACCCACCCAAACCCCGGGCAGCACCCACGTGCAACGTGTTACGTGTTACGTGTAACTCAAAAAAATCAAAGCCTGCGCAAATCCAGCGTATGCGGATATTCGTTGGTCGCCTCCTCCGCTGGCGGCGCCATCGGCCTTGGGGGTTCCTTGTTGACAAAAAACTCCCGTAACTTGAGGTATTCGGCAGGCACCGCCAGTGCCCCGGGCGTGTGGCCGTATTCCCAGAAGCGGCTCACCCGCCGGGCTTCGGCCTCGAAGGCATTGACCGGCAGGCTGTCGTAACTGCGGCCACCGGCGTGAGAGACATGATAGGTGCAACCGCCAATGGCGTGACCGTTCCAGGTATCGATCACATCAAACACCAGTGGCGTGTGGACACCGATGGTGGGATGCAAGGCGGAGGGCGGCTGCCAGGCGCGGTAGCGCACCCCGCCCACAAATTCACCGTGCTGGCCGGTGCTGCGCAACGGCACGCGGCGGCCGTTGCAGGTCACCACGTAGCGGCCATCGGTCAGGCCACTGGCCTTTACTTGCAGGCGCTCTACAGATGAATCCACGTAGCGGGCAGTGCCAAAACTGCTGACCTCTTCGCCCAGCACATGCCAGGGTTCAATGGCCCAGCGCAGCTCCAGCTGAATATCCGCCAACTCCAGGCGGCCATAGTGAGGGAAGCGGAATTCCTCGAAGGGCAGCAGCCATTCGAGCTGGAACGGATAGCCGTGCTGGTTGAGATCTTCCACCACTTCCTTGAGGTCCTGCCACACATAGTGGGGCAGCATAAAGCGGTCGTGCAGCAGCGTGCCCCAGCGCACCAGCGGCTTTTGATAGGGCTCCTTCCAGAAGCGCGCCAGCAGGCAGCGCAGCAGCAGCACCTGCACCAGCGCCATGCGCGAATGGGGCGGCATTTCAAAACCGCGAAACTCGAGAATGCCCTGCCGCCCGGAGGTGCCGCTCGGGGAATAGAGCTTGTCGATACAAAACTCGGAGCGGTGGGTATTGCCGGTGATATCCACCAGCAGATTGCGCATCAAGCGATCCACCAGCCAGGGCTGCTCCACCAGTCCATCGGGCATCTGCTGGAAGGCGGTTTCCAGTTCGTAGAGCATCTCTTCGCGGCCCTCATCCACCCGTGGCGCCTGGCTGGTGGGGCCGATAAACATGCCGGAAAACAGGTACGACAGCCCCGGATGGTGCTGCCAGTAGGTGATCAGGCTGCGCAACAGGTCGGG
>LADM01000125.1 GCA_000961645.1 Gammaproteobacteria bacterium BRH_c0
CTGTCCGGCGGCCAGCGCCAGCGCATTGCCATCGCCCGCGCGCTGCTCAAAGATGCCCCCATCCTGATTCTCGACGAGGCCACCTCGGCGCTGGATACCGAGTCGGAACGCTATATTCAGGCGGCCCTCGAAGCGGCCATGCAGGGCCGCACAACCTTTGTGATCGCCCATCGCCTCAGTACTGTCGAAAACGCCGACAAGATCCTGGTGCTGGACAAGGGGCAGATTATTGAGGAGGGCACCCATGAAGGTCTGCTCGCCCGCAAGGGCCGCTATGCCCAGCTCTATCAAAAACAGTTTTCCGGTGACTGAAACGTGACGGCGCTGGAGCGAGCCTGGTACCGGCCCCGCAGCTGGAGCCTGCTGCTGGCGCCCCTCGCCTGGTTGTTCTCCTCTGTGGCAAGGCGGCGCCGTCGCTGGCTCCAAGCGCGCCAGGAGAGCCTGCGCCTGCCTGTGGTGGTGGTGGGCAATATCACCGTTGGCGGCACCGGCAAGACGCCGCTGATTATCGCCCTGGTAAAAGCCCTGCAGGCGCGGGGCTACAGGCCGGGGGTGATCAGCCGCGGTTACGGCGGCACGGCGCCTTCCTACCCCTTTATGGTGACCCGCCACAGCGACCCGGCCCACTGTGGCGATGAGCCCCTGCTGATTGCTATCAGCTGTGACTGCCCGGTGGTGGTAGACCCCGACCGGCTGCGTGCGGCCCGCCACCTTGAGAGCCACGGCGATTGCGAAATCATCCTCAGCGATGATGGCCTGCAGCATTACCGCCTGCCCCGCAACCTGGAAATTATCGTGGTGGATGGCGATCGGGTGCTGGGCAACGGCTGGTGCCTGCCAGCCGGGCCATTGCGCGAGCCGGCAGCGCGACTGCGGGAGGCCGATTTTGCCATCGTCAACGGCGGCAATGCGGTGCTGGATCACCCGCGCCAGTACCGCATGTTTTTACAGCCCCTGAGATTCCGGCGCCTCAATGGCAATGAGATACGCAGTCCCGATAATCCCCCTGGCGACTCGGTCAATGCGGTGGCGGGGATCGGCAATCCCACCCGTTTTGCCCGCACCCTGGCGAGCCTGGGGCTGGCGGTCAAACTCCATCCATTCCCCGATCACCACCGCTTTGTGGCCTCGGAGCTGGTGTTCAATGATGGCCGCCCGGTGATCCTTACCGCCAAGGATGCAGTCAAGTGTCACGATCTCAGCGCGCCCGACCTGTGGGTGCTGGATGTGGCTGCCACCCTGGAAAATAGCGGCCTCAACACCCTTGTCGAAGCCATCGAAAACCTGGTGACCGAGCTGTGAGCCACCATCCAGCGGCCTGTTTTATTGTCGATTCTTCTGCCCGGAGCGCTTCGTGACAGTCCCTTTCCATATTGTGATTCCTGCCCGCTACGCGTCCACACGCCTGCCCGCCAAGCCGCTGCGCGATATAGTCGGCAAGCCCATGGTGCAGCGGGTCTATGAGCAGGCGCTGAAGGCCAACGCCCTGAGTGTCACCGTGGCCACTGACGATGAGCGCATCAGCGCCGCAGTACAGGCCTTTGGCGGCAGGGTGTTGATGACCGACCCCCACCACCCCTCAGGTACTGACAGGCTTGAAGAGGTTGCCCGTCTGTGCAATTTCGCCGATGACGACATCGTGGTGAATGTCCAGGGCGATGAGCCCCTGATTCCCCCCGAGGTGATTCGCCAGGTGGCCCTCAACCTGGCTGCCAATCCTGAGGCCGCTGTGGCCACGCTCTGTGAGCCAATCCACAATGCAGGGGATTTTGATAACCCCAATATCGTCAAGGTGGTAGCGAATCTTCAGGGCCTGGCCCTGTACTTCAGCCGCGCTTCCATTCCCTGGCCACGCGACCACCGCCTCGCAAAAGCCTCTGGCTTGCCGGACAATCTTCACGCCCAGCGCCACCTGGGGATCTACGCCTACCGGGTGAGTGAGTTGCGGGCGTTTGTGGGCTGGCCGGTGGCGCCCCTGGAGCAACTCGAATGCCTGGAGCAACTACGCTTTTTGTGGCATGGCAAAAATATTCATGTGGCTCCCGCCTGTGCAGCAGTGCCTGGCGGGGTTGATACCGAAGATGATCTCAACCGTGTGATTCAGTACCTGAGAGGCAAGTGATCATGGGCGACAGAGTCAGAGTGTTATTTGTGTGCCTGGGCAATATCTGCCGTTCTCCCACCGCCCAGGGGGTATTCGAAAACCTGGTGAAGGAGGCGGGTCTTGGCGATCAGATCGTTATCGATTCCGCCGGTACCGGCGACTGGCATCTCGGCAAGGCGCCGGATCAGCGTGCCCGCCAGGCTGCCCAGGGCAAGGGCGTGGAAATCGGTCACTTGCGGGCGCGGCAGGTGTCGGCAAAGGATTTTGGCGGTTACGACTACATCCTGGCCATGGATCGCAGCAATCTCACGGACCTTGAGCACATGAAGCCGGACTGGTATCTGGGGCACCTGGGGCTGTTCCTGCCCTTTGCCCCGCAAAGCCGCTATGAGCAGATCGACGAAGTGCCCGACCCCTACTATGGCGGTTTTGACACCTTTGAGCGGGTCTACGAACTGATTCACCAGGCATCCCTGGGGTTGCTCGACCATATCCGCCAGCACCACCTGCGCGGCCAGGGCCAGCGTGGTCAGAGTCACGACTGATGGTGGATTTTGTGCCGCAGGTTGCCCTGCAAGGCTTCAATACCCTGGCGCTGCCCGCCAGGGCGGAATATTTCTGCACCGCTGCCAGTATCGATGAGCTGCACAAGGCGCTGGATTTTGCCCGCCAGCGGGCACTGGACGTAACTGTGCTGGGGGGTGGCAGCAATATCATCTTTGCTGGTGATGTAGCTGGCCTGGTGATTCGCCTCGCCATCAGCGGGATAGCGAAAGTGGGCGAGGAAGACGAGGAGGGCGAGCGGGTGCTGGTGCGGGTCGGCGCTGGTGAAAACTGGCATCAGCTGGTGCTCCATTGCCTGCATCAACAGTGGTATGGCCTGGAAAACCTCAGCCTGATCCCCGGCTGTGCCGGTGCTGCGCCGATCCAGAATATTGGCGCCTACGGTGTGGAACTGGCACAGCGCTTTGTCAGCCTTGAAGCCATTGATCTGGACAGCGGCAACATCATCACTCTCGACAGGGCTGCCTGCCGCTTTGGTTACCGCGACAGCGTTTTCAAGCATGAACTCAGGGGCCGGGTGGCTATCACATCCATCACCCTAGCGCTGTCGCGCCGGGCCGAACCCCAGCTCGATTACCCCGAGTTGCGCAATGCCCTGTCCGATATCCCGCAACCGACGCCGCTGCAGGTCAGTGCCACTGTCTGTGCCCTGCGTCGGGCCAAACTGCCCGATCCCGTCGAGCGACCCAATGCGGGCAGTTTTTTCAAAAATCCGGTTATTCCGGTATCACAGGCGCAACAGCTTAAAGCCAGCCATCCGGACCTGCCCCTCTATCCCGTGTCGGAACAGGCAACCAAAATACCGGCCGCCTGGCTGATTGACCGTGCCGGCTGGAAGGGCGTGCGCCGCGGGCCGGTGGGGGTGCACGACAGGCAGGCCCTGGTGCTGGTGCATTTTGGCGGCGGCAGTGGCGCCGAGCTGTTGCAGCTGGCCGCCGATATTGCCGATGACGTGGCGCGCCGCTTTGGCGTGACGCTGGAACTGGAACCTGCGGTAATTGGCGGAGCGTCCGCTGCCGGGGAAGGACACAGCCTGGTCGGCAGAGGGCAGCCCGATGCTGGATCTGGTCTCTGAGGAATTCATCACTCTCGACGGTGGCCAGCTGCGCTACTGGGCCGGTTTTATCGCGGCGGACCGGCGCCGCGACCTGTTCGCTACCCTGCGCAGCGAGAGCGCCTGGGAACAAAGCCGGATTCGCATTGCCGGACGCACAATCCCCATTCCCCGCCTCAATGCCTGGTATGGCGATGCAGATTACAGTTACTCCGGCGTGACACTGCAAACCCGCTGCTGGACGCCAACTCTGCTCAGTCTCAAGCAGCAGGTCGAGGCTGCCACAGGTGTGATGTTTAACAGTGCGCTACTCAATCTCTACCGCAACGGCGCCGACAGTGTCGACTGGCACAGCGATGATGAGCCGGAGCTGGGCAGCAAGCCCCAGGTGGCATCCCTGAGTTTCGGCACGGTAAGGCGCTTTGAACTCAAACACCGTACAATCCCCAACAGTCGCTACCGTATCGATTTGCCGGACGGGTCACTGCTGCTGATGGCGGGTGAACTCCAGCGCCACTGGCAGCACCGGGTGCCAAAACAGCCGGGAATCGATGGCGAGAGGATCAATATCACCTTTCGCAAGGTGCACACAAATACATAAAAACAGCAGTCAAGCCAAAAACGGAGAGCAGTATAGTGATCAGGGTTCTGGTGGTTGACGATCATCATCTTATTCGCATGGGGTTGTGCGGCCTGCTCGAAAGCGTGCCCGGCGTGACAGTGGTGAGCCAGGCGGCAAGCGGCGAGGAAGCCCTGGAAAAGGTCCGCGCCGACAGCCCCGATATCGTGCTGATGGATATCCGCATGCCCGGCATGGGTGGCATTGAGGCCACCAAGCGCATTGTGTTCAGCCACGGCAGCGTGCGGGTAATCGTGGTTACCGCCTTTAACGACGACGTATACCCCAACAAACTGCTCAAGGCCGGTGCTGCCGGGTATATCACCAAAAACGCCGATTCCAGCGAAATTGCCCAGGCCATCAGTGTGGTGATGGCGGGGGAGGTGTATGTGAGCCCCTCGATTGCCCAGATGATGGTGGTGAGTGGTCTGCGCCCCGGCCAGGAGTCATCTCCGCTGGCCCAGCTGTCGGAGCGGGAATTGCAAATTGCCCAGATGATCACCAGTGGTCACCGGGCGGCGGAAGTGGCGGGTATTCTCAGTATCAGCCCGAAAACCATCAACACCCACAAGTACCGTATTTATGAAAAACTCGGCGTCACCAACGATGTCGAACTGACCCTGGCGGCGGTAAAATACGGCCTGATCGACCCCAGCGAAATTCTCTGACTGCGCCGCGAGCATTTGTTACCTGGCCATTAACTTTGATGAAACATGACCTTTGATGTAAAAAGCTTTCTCAAAAACCTCACCCAGCGCCCCGGTGTCTACCAGATGCTGGGCGAGGATGAAAAAGTCCTCTATGTGGGCAAGGCCAAGAACCTGCGCAAGCGGGTGGCGAGCTATTTCCGGCCCACCGGCCTGCATCCCAAAACCCAGGCACTGGTGGGTCGCATTCACAGTGTCCAGGTGACTATCACCGCCACTGAGGTGGAGGCGCTGATCCTTGAGCAGAACCTGATCAAGCAATATCGCCCGCCCTTCAATATCCTGCTGCGCGATGACAAATCCTATCCCTATATTTTTCTCTCGGAGGGCGAGCCTTACCCGCGCCTTGCCTTCCACCGTGGGGTAAAACGCAAAAAAGGCCGCTATTTTGGCCCCTATCCCAATTCCAGTGTGGTGCGCGAGAACATGGTTTTCCTGCAGAAAACCTTCAAGGTGCGCCAGTGCGAGGACAGTTTTTTCCGCAACCGCTCGCGGCCCTGTCTGCAATACCAGATCAAGCGCTGTACCGGCCCCTGTGTCGGGCTGGTGAGCGAGGAAGAATACCGCCGCGACGTGCAACTCACCGAGCGCGTGCTGGATGGCAAAAGCGATGAAGTGATCCGCGACCTGGAGCAGGAGATGGATCGCTGCGCCGCCGAGCTGCAATTTGAAAAAGCCGCCGAGCAGCGCGACCGGATTATCTCCCTGCGCCAATTGCAGGCGGAGCAGGTGATCGAAGCGGGACAGGGCAATGTGGATGTGCTTGCCGCCGCGGTCTCCGGCGATATCGCCTGTGTGCAGATGCTGTTTATTCGCCAGGGGCGCATGCTCGGCAGCCGCAGTTTTTATCCCAAGACGCCGCTCACCGACGACAAGCCTGCCATGTTGAGTGAATTTATTTCACAGTTGTATCTGGGTGGCGGCGGCATTTCCGATCTGCCAAGGGAAATTGTGGCGGAAATCCCGGCGGAAGAAGCCGATGTGCTCTCTGCCGCCATCAGCCAGACCCTGGGCCGCAAGGTGCAGGTCAAAACCTCGGTGCGCGGCACCCGCACCAAATGGCTGGAGCTGGCGGCGCGCACGGCAGAGCAAAACCTCACCAGCCGCCTTACCTCGCGTCAGACTGTGGTTACCCGCCTTGAGGCCCTGCGCGACGGCCTCGGCCTTGCCGCCACCCCTGAGCGTATTGAGTGCTTTGATATCAGCCACAGCAGTGGCGAGGCCACAGTGGCCTCCTGCGTGGTGTTTGGCACTGAAGGCGCCATCAAGGCCGACTACCGCCGCTTCAATATCGAAGGCGTGCCCGCTGGCGATGACTACGCCGCCATGGGCCAGGCCCTGGAGCGGCGCTACAAGCGTTTGCAGAAAGGTGAGGGCAAATTGCCAGACCTGCTCCTTATCGACGGCGGCAAGGGCCAGCTGCGGCGCGCCGCCGATGTGCTCAATAACCTGGGTGTGCAAGGCGTGACCCTCGTAGGTGTGGCCAAGGGCGTCACCCGCAAGCCCGGCATGGAAACCCTGTTCCTGGCGACTGACGACAAGGAGCGCATCCTGCGCACCGAATCTCCGGCCCTGCATCTGATCCAGCAGATTCGCGACGAGGCTCACCGCTTTGCCATTACCGGTCATCGCGCACGGCGCGACAAGGCGCGACGCGAATCGCCCCTCGAGAATATCGAAGGCGTAGGACCCAAGCGGCGGCGTGAATTACTGCGTTTTTTTGGCGGTTACAGCGAAGTGGAGAACGCCAGTGTGGCGGATCTGATGAAAGTGCCCGGTATCAGCCGAAAAGTGGCAGAGACTATTTACAGCACCCTCCACAACGAGTAATTTCCCCTTTTGATGATTCAAGTACCCGCCTCTATGTGGAACCTGCCCAATATACTGACCCTGCTGCGGATACTCTGCATCCCTCTGCTGGTGGTGGTCTATTTCCTGCCCTGGGAATGGCGCCATCCCGCCAGTGCCGCCATCTTCGGCATTGCCGCGCTCACTGACTGGTTCGACGGCTACCTGGCCCGCAAGCTCGATCAGATGACCCCGTTTGGCGCCTTTCTCGACCCGGTGGCAGACAAGCTGATTGTCGCTGTGTCCCTGATCGTGCTGCTGCAAACTCACCCCAATCTGCTGTTTGCGGTGCCCGCCATGGTGATTATTTCCC
>LADM01000031.1 GCA_000961645.1 Gammaproteobacteria bacterium BRH_c0
ATGATGAGTATCGGCGTTGGCGCCGGGACGACTGTCAGTCTCACCCTTGGCGATTTGGTGATGCGCAGCCATATTGGTGTCGGCACCGGCCAGCGCCCGGTGGCGGAGCGTCGTGCTGCCTACGAGCGCGTGACTGCCATGGCGATCAAGCACGGTTTCAGGGTGGATGCGGCGGTGTTCAGTCTCGATGACGCGCCCAAAGCCTGGCAGGCGCAGGCGGGCAGTCCTCACGCCAAGGTGATTGTGAGGCCGTGAATCCTGGCAGGAGAGACACTGGCGAACTGGAGATGGTTTCGCTGCCCTGCTTCTCGCGGGAATGCTCGGCGCGCCAAGGCGCCAAGGAAACGCCTGCCCAGACTTTAAGGCTGTGTGCTGGCTGGTTGCTATCGGCGTTGCTTGTGTCTGTAGGATACTGCCAACGTCAATCCGACCTTGATTGGGCTCCTTGAGATGCGATGGCTTTTACTGTTTGCGTGGCTCCCCCTTTTTGCCCTGGCTGATGGGTCGCACTGTCATGCCATCAAGGATGCGGACAAGAGGCATTATTGTCTCGCTATGGCAAAAAGCCAGGAATCCCGATGTTACTCAATAAAAAATACAGACAGCCGTCATCATTGCCTGGCACAAACCCGCAAGCAAAAAAGCCGCTGCCACAGCATCAGGGGTAATGATGAGCGGAGTCAGTGCCTTGCCAGGTTTTGATTCTTCGTTTTCTTGTTCCTGGTACTGGCACTACAACAGGCTCTCGATGGGCAGGAGCGACATAAACCACACCATGAAACGCTTCCAGGCCGGGCTGTGGGGTTCCTTGTTGTGGCGAATTTCCTCGCCGTCATGCCTTTCCAGCCAGTAAATTTTTCCCTCATCGGTGAGTCGCACCTCATAGGCTTTTTCAGGAATTTTTTCCAGAAATGTGCTCGCTACCTGTTGCGCAAGCAGCGGACTCTCGATGACAAAACCCAGCTCGGTATTCAGCTTTGCAGAGCGCGGGTCAAAATTGAAGGAGCCGACGAATACCCGTTCCTGGTCCACGGCAAAGGTCTTGGCATGCAGGCTTGAACCTGAGCTGCCAAAAGGTCCGGCCTTCAAATCCCTGTCAGGCCCGGGACCCAAACGGCGCATTTCATACAGGCTGATACCTGCAGTCAGCAACTCGCGGCGATGCTTGGCGTAGCCGGAGTGGACAGCGGCCACATCGGTGGCATCCAGCGAGTTGGTGAGGATGCGGATATCCACACCCTTTTCGCTCAGGTCAACAAACTGCTCTACGCCCCTGTCCGTGGGCACGAAGTAGGGTGATACCAAATCCAGCTGGTGGTTGGTATCGCCGATGGCATCGTTCAACTGGCGGGTAATGAGCGTATGCGAGCGCGCCCGGCCAAGTCCCTTTGATGGCGGGTCACTCACCATTCTGGTCATGGCCCATTCCAGGTCGAGCTTGCCGGCGAGCAGGTCGCGGATAAAGCGGGAATTTTTCATCGCCTTGACATAATCAGCAGCGGCGGGATCTTTCGTTACCAGTGATGCGGCGCGGGCCAGTTGCGCGAGTTGCTCAGGATTGGCCGCAGGCACAATCAGCTTCAGGGGGTAGGACGAGGCACTTTGCCAGTACAGATCAAAATCACTCGAGACATCATTGACCACCGGACCCACGGCCAGTACGTCGAGGTCAGTAAACAGCACACCATCGCTGGCGCCAAAATATTCATCGCCGATATTGCGCCCGCCAATGATGGTGGTGAGGTTGTCGGCGGTCCACGACTTGTTGTGCATGCGCCGGTTGGCGCGCGAGAAATCGGTGATAAAGCCGACCAGACGGGGGCTGCGCACCAGAAAAGGATTGAATAGGCGCACCTCGATATTGGCGTGGCTGTCGAGTATCGCCAGGGTTTCATCAAGCCCCGAGGTATTGTTGTCATCCAGCAATAACCTGACCCTCACGCCCCGATCGGCTGCGGAATGGAGTGTTTCAAACAGCAGGGTGCCGGTGAGGTCGTTGCGCCAGATGTAGTACTGGATGTCGAGCGTGCGCTCAGCCGCCCTCGCCAGCAGCACGCGCGCGGCAAAGGCATCGTGAGCGTTGAGCAGGGGATGAATGCCGGATTTGCCTTCATGGAGGGCAACCAGAGGCGCAATGCCCTTGCCGAGTTTGGTTTGACTGGCCTCGGCCTCCGTGATGGCCAGGGAGTGTTGCCGACCTTCAAGCGATGGCAGGTTGGCGCAGCCTGCCAGCAGCATGGCCAGCAGGCAGAGGGTGAGCAGTGTTTTACTGGTGGGCTGGTTCAGTGCCTGCTGTGCTCTCAGCATGGATTATCCTGTCGTTATGTGCCGGTGATTCCAAAAGCCCCATGATACCTGTAAGTCACATGATACCTGTAAGCCCCATGATACCTGTATCTGCAGCAGCGAGGTGATCATGCCTGTCAAAGCTGCGCCCGGGCGATCAGGTTGAGGCTGACAGTGTTGCGCTCAGTGACAGCTTTGATACCTTGTTGGGGAAATAATTCGCAGCAGGACCCCCGCGGCTGGTGTGGCTCCGCTCTCCGTGTCAGAGATAGATCCAAGAAATCCCGGTCCGGTGGTGGACAGTGTTTGCCTCGACGGGCAATAATACAGTTGTCTTGCCGGGTGGGGCCGTCAGTGGATGGATCCCGAAATACGCCATAAAAATAACGTGGAATACACTCATGAATAAAACAGCCCAATATATGTGCCTCTGGAGCGCCGCCGTGATGGGCCTGCTCGTTACCGTCGGCTGGTGGCCGGTGGCCCAGTTTGTCCCGCCTCCGTCTCCGAGCCTGAGTGCTGAGCAAATTGCTGAAATGTTCTCCACCAATACTTTTGGTATTCGCACCGGCATGTTGCTGATGCTGGCGGGCGTCGGCTTCTTTATGCCCTTTATTGCGCTGATTTCGGCCCAGATGCGCCGCATGGAGCATACCCCGCCGGTACTTGCCTATACCCAGCTGCTGGGTGGTTCCATGAGCGTGATGATCATTATCGTCCCCATCATCCTGTGGACCACGGCGGCCTTCCGCCCCGAGCGCAATCCCGAGATCACCCAGATGCTCAACGATGCGGCCTGGCTGCTTGTCGCCATGGCATTTGCCCCGGGCATCATGCAGAACCTGACGATTGGCCTGGCAGTACTGTGGGACAAGAGCGCCAAGCGGGTTTTCCCGCGCTGGGTCGCCTATGTCAATTTCTGGATGGCGCTGGGTTTTCTGCCTGCCGGTTTGATGACCTATTTCAAGGTCGGCCCCTTTGCCTGGGATGGCCTGCTGGCTTTCTGGCTGCCACTCGCAGCGTTTGCCATTTGGTTCAATGTGATGTTCATCGCCTTGCAGAAGGCGATCAAGGAACAGCACGAAGCCTGACAGGAGTATTTTGATGTCTGGTGCTGAGATAACCGCTGACGCCCCCATGAGCCGCACCCGTGCCGAACGGCATATGCCCGGCGAGGAGGGCGTGTGGGTGTTTATCATGGGAGACATGACAGTCTTTGCGCTGTTCTTCCTGGTCTTTGCCTGGTACAGCGGCCAGGCGCCGGAGCTGTTTGCCGCGTCACAGGCCACCCTCAACGCCGGTTACGGGCTGTTCAACACCTGCCTGCTGCTGACCAGTTCGTGGTTTGTGGTGCTGGCGATGAATGCCGTGCGTCACCGTCTCGATCGCCAGGCTGCAGTGCTGTTTGTACTGGCAGCCTGCTGCGGCCTGGGGTTTTCGGTTATCAAGGTGCTGGAGTACGGCGAGAAGATCGGTGCAGGCCTGGTTCCGGTCACCAACGATTTCTACATGTTCTATTACATCCTCACCGGATTGCATTTTGTGCATGTGGTTATCGGCATGATCGTGGTGCTGTTTATGGCGCTGCGGGCGTGGCGCGGGGTTAACCTGCGCACCCATCTGTCATTCCTCGAGGGCGGTGCCAGTTACTGGCATATGGTCGATCTGCTGTGGATCGTGCTGTTCCCCTTGATCTATTTGATGAAGTAATCCTATGCGTCAGGTTGTCAGTCATTACACCACCTGGATCTGGCTGTTGCTGGTCGCCCTTACCACCATGTCGTGGGAAGTGGGCGACGGTCAGGCCACCGGCATCAGTGTCTCCATGGTTACCCCTGTGCTGTTGCTGGTGGCCTTTTTCAAGGTGCGCATGGTGGGCATGCATTTTATGGAGCTGAAAACGGCACCATTGCCTCTGCGCGTACTGTTCGAGGCCTGGGTTGTTGTCACTTGCGGCACGCTGCTGCTGATTTATTTCCAGGTTATCTGACTTTCCCCCCGGGTCTGTATGGCGTTGGCGGTTGTCCACAGTATCTGTGGATAAGTCTGTGGCTGTTGTGTGGGCGGAGGGTAGATAGTCCACCTGAGCCCCCGTAGCCTGCGGGGTTGGCCGCAGTGCCTGATAAATAACCAGCTGCGGCCAGTCAGTGTTTGATGGCCGACCTTTCCCTGTCTGCGGAGAAAATAATAATGAGTGAAGAAGCCCGATTGACCACATTTATCGAAGGCTGTGTGGGCGGCAAGGTGGTATCCCTCGAACGCCAGCCCCGCTGGCGCAAGGCTTGGTATTGCCAGGTGGAGCGCGATGGCGGGCTTGTCCCCCTCTATATCCGCGGTGACAAGCAGCTCGATGCCGAGCCCTATCCAGGGCTGGGGCGTGAAGCCCGTATTCTGCAAATCCTCGAAGCCCATGGCTTGCCTGTGCCCCATGTCTACGGGGTGTGCCAGGACCCTGAGGCCATCGTTATGGACCGGGTACCCGGTGAGCGGGATGTCAGTTTTGCCGCCAGTGATGAAGAGCGCAGGACCATCGCTTTCCAATATATTGACGTCATGGCGAAGATGCACAGTCTCGATACTGCCGACTTCGAGGCCATGGGGATTGCACTGCCGTCCGGCCCCGAGGCCCTTGCCCTGGCCTATGTGGATGCCAATCAGCCACTGTTTGACCGCACCCGCCGCGGTCCGGAACCGATGCTGGAGTTCGTCCTCAAATGGCTGCGCCGCAATGCTCCGCAGGACCGTAGCGAGGCGCGCTTTATTCATGGCGACGCCGGCCAGTTCCTGTTTGACCAGGGCAATCTCACCTGCATCCACGATTTTGAGGCCTCCCATATCGGCGACCCGTTGGCGGATCTCGCCTCCCTGCGGGTGCGCAATCCCACCGAGCCGCTGGGTGCTGATGTCAACGAACTGTTGCGCCACTACCAGGCAATCACAGGTCGCAAGATCGACTCCTGGGCGCTTAGTTATCACACCGCCGCATTTATGGTGACGGCGGTGATGGCACTGGCCGGGCCGATGAAAGACCCTGATACGCCATTACAGGGCGAATACCTGATCTGGGATATCACCTGCAAGCGAGCCATGCTGTGGGCCATGGCAGAGTGCATGGGTGTCACCATCCAGCGCTGCCAGGCGCCTCCGCCACAGGGCTCCTATCAGGACTTGATCGTGCGGGTACTGGAGCAGGGTATTCATCGCCTGGAAGCGGCCAGCGCCGCTGATCAGCGCGAAAAACAGTCGGCCCTGATGTTGCTGGAGTGGCTGAAAAACAGCGCCAGTTTCGGCGCAGAGCTGGAGCAGCGAGACACGGCCATGCTTGAACAACTGCTGGGTGAAACACCACTTCAAGGAGTGGATAGGGAAGCCCAGCTGGAACAATTCGTCCTCAAGTCCGGACCAGAACAGGATATCGCCCTGCTCAACTATTTTGCCGCACAGATTGAAGCGCAGGTGCTGATTGCCAGCTCACTGGGCGAGCGGTTGGAAGGCTATGCACTGCCGCGGGTGGAGTTGTAAGCCATAGCCAGTCTGTTTCGTTACCCCCAGTAAAAAACAATGCCCACATCAGTGGGCATTGTTATATTTTGCGAGGGTTTTGACTATTTGTTAGGGCCCTTTTCTCGGGCTTAAGTCAAATAGCTGCCGCGAAGGTCATGGGATAAATCGACAGGGCTGCTATCACGCCTGTGTGCCTCTCTGAGAAAATAAATAATGCTGAAAGTCACACTTATCCCTGGATACAAAAGAGCAGTAGGCCATTAACTCCGATATCGTTTTTAAGCGCTTAAGTTAGCTACTGTGCAGGGCAGTTAACCTGACCCTGCCTTTAGATCCGAGACTCTAGGGCCTGTTAACACTATTTGTATTATCGGCGTTGTGCCTAAAAAAGCGCCAATCGAGACGCGACGAGCGTAGTTTGGTTATTCCAAATGAGTGAGGAGCAACGACGAGTGGCGCTTTTTTAGGCGCAACCCGCAGGGCTGGGGCCATTTTCCCGCCCAGCTTCGTTGTCAGTCGTTCACATAGGCCCACTATGCTTCTCTCCCTCCGCCTCTCTGGCCGATAAAATGGCCTCCAGCGACGATGATGCAAATAGTGTTAACAGGCCCTAGTACCTTCAAGCCTTGAATATTTCCTTGTCCAGCAATGGGTCAGGTAATTTTAAAGGGCAGAATGATGGCGAATCATCAAAAAGGTCAAAAGGTACAATCCACAAGCTATGCCGGGCAGAGAAGCGGAACTCTTCTTGTATCGGCTCGGAAAACGAATCGGTCATTGGATAAATAAGCAATAAGTCACCGTTTCTCTCTCCAAGATATTTCTCTGCATAAGCAAACATCTGGTAAAAGTCACTTTGGGCGAGTCCGTATTTTGCCTTGCCGTTGTTTTTGGAGTCATCCAGCAGCTTCCATTTGGTGTCCAGTATCCAAAGCGGTACTCCGTTACTTGCGATAGTCAGGTCAGGCTTCAGACGAAACCATTCTTTTCCCTGGTGGGAGACCAGAGTCTTGCCCTGAACCTGCTTGCTGAGGTGAAACGATGGGATCAGCCATCGCGGCGAAATGTCGGCAACGTAGCTCTCGAATACAGCTTCCATGGGAAACAGCAGTGACATGGCATTAGCGCCGCCATGCATGCTGAGCGGCGACATACCCTCCAGTATGAGTCTGGCCCAGCTTAGCGCCGGCTTGTAATAGTCCATGCCTCGGTCCAGCCGAGTAGCTGCGAAGTCTGCTTTGATGTCCCAGCTTTGCGGAACGTCATTAAAGGCAAACAGTAGCTCGCGGCATAGTCGTTGATTCTCTACAACCCTGGTGTGACTCAGAATTTTTTTTAATGCACTGTGCAAAAGACGATTGATGGGACGATCCGTGAAGAACTCGTCAAACTCCACGTAAAAACGTTGTGGATGGACAAGGTTGTGTTTGATCTGTTCACCGGCGAGCAGTTTCCCACGCAGAAACAGTAAATTATCTCGACGCTGCAAGTAGTCACTCCGCAGGCCCCTTTTCACCACAGTGTTTACACTGGTGAGAAACTGGCGAACAAACACCTCGAAAAGCGGTAGTTTGCGGGCTGCTATCTGAGCGTCGGTAGTCGCGATATGGCGAAAGCCATTGAGATGGCAAAGCATCTTCAGTAGTACCGAGCGCGCCAGGGCAACGCGCTCCTCGCTATCTGCTAGGGCTCTACCCAATTTCGGCAAGACTTCAATCTGCAAGCCACTTGGGGTGTGTATTACCCCTGCATAGTTCAAAACCTGCAGGGCTCTGCCACCCCCTCGCAATGCGGGTTTCATAAATGGGGTTGTGGTAGCAACATCGCTCACCTGCCCCAGGCAGAGGCGCTCCAGATAGTCAAAATCCCGCTGCGGTATACATCGGCACCGTTCACCCTCCAGTCGGCTGCTGAGATAATCGTACTCGTGAAGGGTGATAGGCTGGCTCACTTAGCGGGAACCGCGAGCATGGCTGACGAGTGCGAACTAATCCCCTTATAGGCTTCAGGACTATCAAAAGCATCCTCATTGACCACATAGCGAATTCCTGCCCCGGAAATCTGTATTGAATCTGTGTCTTCGCCAAATAGCTCACTCAGGTTGCCATTGGCATCTATTGAGTGGATAAATTGGAGCTTATCCTGCTTTTGGTTGTCGCCAAGCACCAGGCGAATCTTGTGCCAATCCTCAAAAAAGTACTCCTGCAGCAGCGGCAGAATCTTTTTGTGCATTACACGAGAGAGCACAGTAAAGGCAGCGTCCTCACCACTGTTGGCTAGAGCCTGCATCACAGGAATAAAAAATGCGTGCCCCAGGGTGTGTTCACGGTCATACAGGAACTCGATGCGCCTGTTTAGCGTCTCCAGCAGTGTTCGCAAGGAGATACCTTTGATAGGGGGAGTGTCAGTGAACAGTGTGGTATCGGGCATCATCTCCACAAACTCGAATCGGCGCCGGAGGGCAGTGTCCATTAGTGCCAGGGAGCGGTCGGCCGTATTCATGGTGCCTATCAAATAGAGATTTCGCGGCACTGAAAGTTCTTTCTTGGAATAGGGTAAACGGGCAACCAGTGACTCTTCGCTGCCGGCCCGTTTGCTGGGCTCAATCAAGGTGATCAACTCGCCAAAGATACGCGAGATATTACCCCGGTTTATCTCATCAATTATCAGCACATAGTTGGTCAGCTCGGCAGCGGTGCTTTTAGTGGGCAGCAGATTGTGCTTGCCAAGCAGTTTTACCACTTCCACGGGCGACACACGACGCAGATGGTAGAAAGTCTTTAATGTGAGATTGACGTTATCATTCAGATCGATGAATGGAATATCAAAATCTTTGGCAATCCAGGTTACCGGCAAGACATTCTGAAATGTGGCCTCATGCTTGTAAGGAGATTTTTCGTAGTAATAACCTCCACTCACGACGCCAACAGCTTTAATGTTGGTAATACTGGAAATCACGACCACCCAGTCACCCACTTTCGCGCCGGATGAGAATTCATTTAACGAGCTAAGACTCTGTGAACCGAGTGTCGCAAGGTAACTGTTTTGTTCATCAGTTCGCTGACTGGGGTCAATGGAAAGGTCACCCGCCTTTCCCCAACCGATCCGCGCCACATTGGTTTGCATGCAATCATCAAAGATTTTACTCGGGCCTGCACATTCAATGGAAAGCTTCCATACTTTTGCCCCTGGCTTAATCTCAACCTCGTAGGGTACAGCCTTGGTTTGGGCAGACTCGCAGATATCTCGGAAAATGCCAGGCTCAACGGAATAGGAAATTTTGCCATCGTCAGTGGAGGCACGAATACCCTCAACAAACTCCTCGTAACTATAACTCTGGTGAAATGTCACCAGAGCAATGCGCTTCTCTTCCACCAGATTGTCATAGCGTGATTTCAGTGCCAGCCAATGTTCGCGGGTCACATCATCTGTGTCGCTACCCACCACGTCCAGGTAGAAATCGGGGTCAGCAGCCTTAACCGCAGACACAACGGTTTGATGGGTCTTGCCTGTTCCGGGTGGGCCGTAGAGGATCTGATTAAGGGGAATGTTTTTGATTTTTTCGCGTTTTACCGGTTTAGTGCTCTCTGATACCCCTTTATCTTTTATCCCTTTCTCATCGTTAGCCAATGAGGTGCTGGCCCAGACATCAAAACTGTACTCTAAAATCGGCTTGCTCCCTCGCCTTGTGATCAATGCGTTATAAGCATCAGCAAAGGAGGCATTCTGCAGGCCACTTGCCTCACGCAATGCCTTCAGCAGATAAATGCTCAATACCACGGGTTTATTTGGGGATTGATACAGGAACGCCACTTTCCACTTCAGGGTAGGGCTAAGATCAACCTCCTCGATGATGTCGAGATTGCCGGCACTGACAGCCGCGACCACTGAGAGTATTCGACCTTTGATCGTTTCAAAGGCAGAGTTTTCATCACTTCCAAATCGCTTGTTCCAGGTATGGCTGTCCCCATTGGCCATATGTTTGCGAAAGTCTTTGGCCTCACCGGCGCGGCGGTAGATACCGAATTTCTCGGAACTGCCGCCGGCTATGGAGCCAATTGGCAGGGTCTTGCGTTCAAGCCAGTAGGTGAATGTATCCTTGTCGCCTATCCCGGTATATTCATCCAGCGTCATTTCTGCGAGCTTTTGCGCAGGCCAGCGTGCCAGGAACTGATCCCAAAGCTTGTAGAGTTCTTTGAAGTTATTATCCATATTGTCGATGTCTATCCTGTCAGGTTTTTTGACTCATTGCGTTTCTCTGCAATAGTGCCGGGTAACTGGTACTTACAGGCTCTTGATCGCCTCTCAGGCAGTGGCCCTCTTGCTGCCGGGCTTCAGTTTGGGTTGTGATTTTTCGCGCTCGGCGAGAATCTTCTTTAGCAATGCCTCGGCACTGTTTTCACCGCCAATCAATTCCGGATTGTCCTTTCGCCACTGTTCTGTCAGTTCGCCGCGAAAGGCTTTTGCGAGAATGGATTGGGTAAGGCTGTTGACTCGCCTCAGCGCAGCATTAGCTTTCGACTCGATAGCTTCGGCGTAGGAGAAGATCTCTTCGACGCGGCGGACGATCTCGGTTTGTTCTTTAACCGACGGAATCAAAATTCTCATTTTCTTTAACGCTGGCATGTAGATAGTTTTTACTGTTGTACCCTGCCCTGAAATTAGCAAATGATCTTTCGCGGCCATAAACGAATACATTAAAAATTTATTGTCTAATTTTTCGCCACAAATCCAGTTTGCGAAATGTTGCGTAGTCGACATTGATTTCCCCATTATCGTTACATACCCAACTGATATATCTCGACAAAAACATACAGTGCCAGGAGGCAGTAATCGAGCACTCGAATTTTGTATTCCCAACGTTGTTGGCTTGTGTTTTGTGTCCTGTGCTATTTTTCCGTGTAATTCACGAATATCCTGAAGACTGAGCCAATAAACATCACCACCATCCCAATATTCACTTACTGATTTGCGTGGCGTATGTCCAGATTCGAGCTTAGCTAAATCGGTCAGCTTCTGCCAGCTCCACCCGTTTGGTGCAATATCTGTTTCAAAGCCTATGGATATTGATGATTGAATTAAATCTGCTGACTTACTTTTTCCTAATTCGTCCGTCAACTTTCCACCTACCGCCGCAGCGAGAACTGATTGGCGGAAGCGTTTGAGAATTTTTGGTATGCGGTCGAGTCGGGCTTTGGTGGTTTCTACCTGGGCCAGCAGGGTATCCAGTTTTTCGGCGATTACTTTTTGCTCGGCTAGTGGAGCCAAGATAAATGGCGCTGCAATTGCATCTTTTGTGCCCAATCTGGGCATGTTTACGCCATAACTTACCTCCTTGACATAGCTCAGAAAGGTCTCGCTTTTTAGCCAGTAGAACAAAAATTTGTTATCGACTTGGGGCTCAGCATTTAGCGGAATAATTTCTGTTGTGCAGACACCGCTATTATCTGCCAATACGATTTTATTCAAATATGGCCGGAGCTTACCGTATAAAACATCACCCTTGTTAAATCTATTCTTTGTACTCTTAAATGGTCGTTTAGCCGCGTCTAATTGTTGTAAAATCTTAGAGCTGTCTTTTTCAATATCCTCAAGCTCCAGAACCCAAGTGTCGCTAGATACGTCCGATAACTCGCATTTGTCTGTTTTACCATACTCGACAACCTTACCCAATGAAGTATTGATCCACCCCTCTGGCAACTTCGGCTCCACCATCATTCAACTCCAGGCAACATTTTTGCCAGAAAAGCTTTATGCTGATCAGCTTCATTTCCCGCGCCCAACTCTCGCATCAACGAATCAATTTCAATGAGTGCCTCGACCAGTTCACCCATGGCTCCTCCCGCTAGTACATCTGGTTTTGGCAAATTGGTTGCATCCACGCTGTCACTATCTTTTAGCCAGCTAATATCCAGCGAATCACCTTTATGCTCGGCAATCCACTGGCGGGTAAAGCAACGCCAACGGCTGTGTGCTAAACGGTCATCCACATTCTGGTTTTCATCCGCCTCGGCTATGTCTACTTCTTCGGCGTTAAAGCTCCACTCTCCTTCGCTGCGTTTACTGGAGCCATCGGCTTTCTTTCCGTAGACCTTTTCAAAGGGTGTCAGGTGCTGCTCACCAAAGGGCGTGCGTTTGCCAAAGTTGGGCATATTGCTGCGCAGATCGTATACCCAGACGTTTTTTGTGCAGTTTTCTTCCTGCTGTTTGTTTTTGGCACTGGCTTTGGCAGCGCTCCCCTTGGTAAAGAACAGCACATTGGTTTTTACCCCCTGGGCGTAGAAGATTCCGGTGGGCAGACGCAGGATGGTGTGCAGGTTGCATTTGTTCATCAGATCACGTCGCACATCTGTACCCACTCCTGCCTCGAACAATACGTTGTCTGGCAGCACCACGGCGGCACGACCACCGGGTTTCAGGTTGCGGTAGATATGCTGCAAAAAGGCCAGTTGCTTGTTGCTGGTTTTATAGGTGAGGTCATCGCGGGTGATGCTGGCCTCGCCACCCTTGGCAGTGCCAAAGGGCGGGTTGGCAAGAATCACATCCGCCTTGGGCAAACCTTGCCCCACCTGCCCCAGCGCATTGCCCAGGTGCACCACGCCTTCGTCGTCCCCTTCCATGCCATGAAGCAGACAGTTCATTAGGGCCAGTCGGCGAGTGCCGGGCACCAGCTCTACCCCCACGAAGGCTTTGTTTTTTTGAAAGTTCTGTTGTTTTTTATCAAGATCAAACAGCTCATCTGTCTGGCTTTTGATATAGGCGTCGGCTGCTATGAGGAAGCCAGCTGTACCCGCGGCCGGGTCCTGAATCACTTCACCTGGTTGGGGCTTGATACAGCGCACCATGGCATTGATTAGCGCGCGTGGGGTGAAGTATTGCCCAGCACCAGATTTGGTTTCGTTGGCGTTTTTTTCCAGCAGGCCTTCATACAAGTCCCCAAGGCCGTCTTTTTGGGCGCTGTACCAGTCGATCTGGTCGAGGGTTTTTACCAGTTGGGCGAGGTGACGAGGTTCCCTCAGGCGGGTTTGGGCATCGGTATAGACGGCCAGGATTAAGGGATCTTCATGAACGCTTTTGCCGTCGTTGTCTTTGCCCGTGGATAAGGTCAGCAGGATGCGCTTGTAGTCATTGAGTAGGGTGAGGCCGGATTTGCCGTTGAGATCAGTCCAGCGGCAACCCTCGGGTAGCGGGTGCTTTTGCAACAGGCCAGATTCCGTATTTTCGTGAACCATTTTGATAAACAGCAGCAGTACCAACTCGGTCACATAGTCGCTGTAGTTAATGCCATCGTCGCGGAGGACGTCGCAGAGGTTCCAGAGTTTTTGAACAATATCGTTGTTTGTCATAATTTCTCGGTGTGATGTGTTGTCATTCCCGGTTGAGAATGTCGATATAGGGTGTATAGGCGAAGATGCGATTGCGCTTTTGGCCAGTGATTTCTCTGACCAGGTTTAATTCTGTGGCGAGGCGGTCAATGACCTTGCCGACGGTAGCGGGGGTAAGCCCGGTGGCATCCACCAGTTTGCTAATGCTTGCTATGGGTTGAGCGAACAGGGCATCCAGTATTTGCGCGGCTGAGCCTGATATTCGCCCCATTGGCTGGATCAATTGTTTGTGGTCTGTGCGTAGTTGGTGCAATGCCTGGGCGGTGTGTACCGCCTGAGCCGCTGTTTCGGCCACAGCATCGACAAAGAACAGGAGCCAGTCTTCCCAATTACCCGTGGTTCTTACCTGTTGCAGGCGCTCGTAATAGGTTTGACGATGTTTTTTGAAAAACACCGACAGGTAAAGCAAAGGTTGGTGCAGTATGCCCGCCTCCACCAGTATTAGCGGAATCAGCAGCCGACCCAGGCGGCCATTGCCGTCCATAAAAGGGTGGATGGTTTCAAACTGGACGTGGGTCAACGCCGCTTTGATGAGGGGATCGGTGGCTTCCGGCTGGTCATTGATAAACTTTTCCAGTTGCGCCCAGCAGTCGGCGATATGGGTGGCAGGGGGAGGCACAAAGATGGCTTCGTCCGCCCGATGGCCACCAATCCACACCTGGTTTTGCCTGAATTCCCCTGGGCCCCGGTTAATACCTCTGCCTGAGGTCATCAACGCCTGATGCAGTTCAGTGATGAGTCTGAAGGTTATGGGTTGCTGTTCAGCAATACGCTGCAAGCCAAGGTGGAGGGCGTTCACATAGCAGGATACCTCCTGCACATCGTCCATCGGGACGCCGGGAAGGCCTTCCATCTCATAGAGCATCAGGTCGCTTAGGGACGACTGGGTGCCTTCAATCTGCGAAGACATTACCGCCTCTTTGCGGACATAGCTGTAGATGAACAGGTGGGCATCAGGCAGCAGTGTGCTGATGGCATCCAATCTACCCAAGGCCAGCATGGCCCCATTGATACGTTGTTGTAGTTTGTTTTCGATCAGCAGGGGAGGCTTGGGAGGTAACGGTGCAGGGATAAAAGCCTGGCAATTGACCCCGCCAGCGATGCTGGAAACGTATTGCCCTGTTAGCCCCCGATCCATGTTGTTGCCTTTTAACCTAAAATTGGACTGTACACTATTTTAAATTATCCATCAAAGTGAAATAGCGGGCCCTGTTATGTTAACTTGCGTGGCCCTTCGCTGTCTGCCACAGGGCACCATTCAAGTCCCTTAAAACATCGTCAAGCTGGTTGTTGAGTACCTTGTCGAGCCGCATTGCGCCGCCTTCCAGTGCTGGCAGGTTGTTCAGTGTTTCCCGGTCAATTATGACTTCGTGGGTAAGCTGTTTTGCCAGGCGCTGTAGCCACTTTCTTTGCGCGGCTGTCCAAGTATGGCTGTTAAATATCAGTTGCATGGCGTGCTGAACACGTTGCTCAAAGGGGATTAAGGGTTCGCCAAGGGCCGCCTGACGGATATAGCCGATAATGCTGGCGGCAATATCCTGATTGGTCTGATTGCGCCACGCGGTGCTGAGCCGGGCCTCGGGGTAACCGGCATTGTCCAGCAGGAGGCGGACCTCTTTAAGCTGCTCCCGCGTAAGGTCCCTGGGCCGGGTGACTACCACTGTGAGCGCGACAGACTGGTTGAGCTGTTGTTTTATAAAATGGTTAAAACTGTCCAGGTAGTCCGCTGGTTTTTTGTATTCCCCGTAGGCCTGTTCCCGCTTTACCAGCTCATCATCGTGCTCTGAAATCACCGGGTAGCGATCACTGCCGATCAATAGCTGAACTTCTGATACATGATCCATAAATGTCGTATGTTGCCGCAAAAATTCAGATGCCTTGACAGGGCCCATTTTATGAAGGTGCTGATGCATTGTGGCGGGGTCCACTCCCCACTTGTAACTAAGCTCTAGAAGCTTTTGTTTTACCGCGGGTTTTGTCTCTGCCTCTTTATGGGCTTTGCGCAACACTCTCATCAGCTTTTGACTTAACTGACTGAGAACAACATCGGCATGGGTTTCCCCTTCCTGCTCACCCGGTGTATTTAAGGACAATTGCAACTGATCTGGGTCGGCCAACTCGCCGACTAGCTGCTCAAGGGTGATATTGGGGTCTTTTACCAAGGGTTTCATGGTGGAGACTTCTTGCAGGGCCGCGTATATGTCTACCGGGTCGTAAATCCTGAATACAGTTTTACCAATCTCATCACAGCGGCGGGTCGCGCGGCCAATCATCTGTTCATAAAGGATACGAGAGCGAACCCGGCGCAAAAAAACCAGGTTGCAGATAGCGTGAACATCAATACCTGTGGTGAGGTAATCAACCGTGATGGCAATGTTGGGGTAACGCTCATTTTTATAGCCCCTGAGAAGTTGCCTGGGTTGGTGACTCTGGCCGGTAATTTTCACAACAGCCTGCTGATTGTATTCGCCGTTATATAGCGCTTTGAAGGCATCATCCAGGAGCCGCTTCACCATATCTGCGTGGAGATCAGTGGCGGCAAAGATAAGCGTCTTCTCTTCGCCAAAAGGGTCCAGTTCCTGCGCTAACTGCTCGCACACCACCTTATTGAAGTTTTCATTGATGACCCGGCGATTGAAGGCTTCGATTTCAAAATTAAGCTCATCGTCCAGATCGGCCGTTTCAACCGCGCCGGTTTGGGTATTGATGACATGGACCGTTTCGCCTTTTTCAAAGGCAATACCTTTCTGAGTGAGCAGGGTTTCATAGCGGATGGGGGGTTCATGATCTATCAACCAGTCATCCGCCACAGCTTCCCTGTAGGTGTAGGTGTAAACCGGTTTGCCAAAAATCTCGCTGGTGTGTTTTGCGGGAGTCGCGGTTAAGCCTATTTTGACCGCGTCAAAGTAATCCAGAACACGGCGGTAACTGCTGAGGTACTGATTAAGGTCCCGCGTGGCCAACTCGCCCTCGGTCATTTCCTGATCCAGGGCGTAGCCCCGGTGAGCCTCATCGACAACTATGCAGTCAAACTGATCGAGGGGAGGGGGCGAATCAGACATAAAGATTCGTTTGACCATCGCCTGAACAGTTGAGACCTGGATGCGGGTCTCTGCTTCAGCGGCCATGTCACCCAATTCGGCAATATTGTAAATTGTGCTCAGGCTTTTGTTTTCTTCCAGGGGTATCTCCTGGAACTTACCTATGGCCTGATCGCCCAAAGGTGTTCGGTCAACCAGGAACAGGATTCGTTTGAAGCGTTCTGCTTTGAGGAAACGGTACATCAAGCCAATGAGGGTCTGGGTCTTGCCCGTGCCAGTGGCCATGGCCAACAGGCACTTGTCCTGGTTGTTCGCGAGCGCCTGCTCTACAGATTTAATGGCTTTGATCTGATAGTCCCGCAACCTCAGGTAACCAAAGCCTTCTCGTTCTAGTTGTTTCTCGGCCTGCAACTGGCTGCGATTGAGCTTATCCAGTAATCCGTCGGGCGTATGGAATTTCTGTAAAGGTCTGGCCGTATTGCTGTGGTCTCTGACGTCGCGAAACCAGGTCCCGGACTGCTCTGCCAACTGTGGAACATAGGGCCGACCGTTGCAGGAGTAGACAAAGGGCACATGGTAGTGACTATCTTCATTGTCTGGCCAGGCCGCGCTCCGAGCCGCCAGTTCCCAAGCGCCCGATAGCGGCTGCATTACCTGCAAACCTTTGGAATAGCGTTCAGCCTGGGGGATTTTGCCGGCGACGTTTGTATTCTCTCGTTTCGCCTCTACCACGGCTATGGGGGTTAATCCGTAGAAGAGGACATAATCCGCTGAACCACCTTTTCCTTTGTGCTCAGTGGGCCATTCGGCAATAGCAATATTTTTCCCAGCTACGGGCCGCGCCCCTTTGGAATATTTCAGTTCTTGCGAGTCTGCCAGCCAGCCAGCTTCTTCAAGTTGCTGGTCAATCAGGATTCGAGTCAATTCCTCGTTAAGACTTACCTGTTTGCCAGCCTTAATTGTACTTTTGCTGGCTTGTTGTTTTTGTGCGATCTGGATCTTTTCATCTTTTTGAGCCAGTTCTGCCTGAAGTTCTTGTAGCCTCTTGTCAAAACGTTGCTGCTGAGAAGACAGCTCTACTTCTTGCTTGGCCAGTTGAGCATTAAGCTGACTTGCTTCCGACTCCATCAAGTCTGCCAGCTCAGCATATTCAACTTTCTCCCGCCCAAGTAAATCTGTGAGTTCTTGGCTTGTATCCAGCAATTGATTGGCATCAGTCAGTTGACCACGAAGCCGCTCAATCTCCTCCTGTAACACACTCAAGTGTTTGCTGGGGTCTGAAGGTGGGAGGAATGGGCCTGGCTTGAAGTTGACACCCTGTTTGCCAAAAGACTGATGGAACCAAATCGCCAACGTTTGAGCTACTTTTAGGCCATTGAGGGCTTCCTTGTGTCGGGTTTTAAACTGATGTGTTGCTTTGTTTCCTTCAACCCGCAAGGTGTGGAACAGGTCCCGGATAATAGGTTCGAGGCGCAGCTCTCGATTAATTCTATAAAGCAGCTCTGCCTGAGTGGTTTGTTCGTCAAAGGCGATACCTCCCCGGGCAGCGAGATCCTGGGCAAGAGCTTCGCCGAATTGGCGCAATTTTATCAGGGTAGTATTAGGGTCGCTGGGAAATACTGTTTCGGCAGTTTTTGCCAATTGGGAAAAAATCGGGTCGTGTTCGCTCAGGAAATCAAAATTACTTCCTGCTCTTTTGGTATTTTCTCCCTCGACCATTTACACCTCAATCCTTTAGTCACATACCGCTTTATATGTAGTGGTTGGCGATTGCAGTTCAATACTGCACCAAGTGATACCAAAATGGCAAAAAATACTTCAGTTCTACTGATCTTGCTCTTTGGCTACTGCTCGCAGAGGTACAGTATCAGGGCTGTCCGCTTTTGGAGCGTCGAGATAAACACCCCACTATTGGGTCTTCGCGGAGAAGGGTTTTCAGTAGGTGATAGCAGATATACCACTGCTTTGGGATGATTGGTCGTTGGGCAGGTCTGCAGGGCCAGCGTTTGCTTGGTGCTGCTGGGTTTGATGAACAGGGATAGTCTGCCGCCATCCATTAGCTTTCTGTCTCTAGCGGCGGGTTTTGCCTTATTAACTGCTGTGAGAGAGAGCAGCTCCTTTGCCATTTGGCGGTGCCAGTCAAAAACGAATCTAGAAACCGCCTAATGTGTAACCAAAGTCATTGGATTCCAGCAACCGTGGTTGGACTGATTCGGGCTATAGGAGAAATCAAGGATTATGGACAATTTGGGCTTGGCATGGATAAGGTTTGGTACAGAGGCCGGACTTGAAAGTAGGTGTTATCTATATGAAATATATAGATATATAACGATTCGTTTTATTTGTATACCGTCAAATATACCGTCAGGGGCGTATCCTTGAATAATCCCCTGTGATCAAAATCTGGCAGCAAGTTGTACCTGCATTAGATCTATCAACGAGATTCTCAGCTGGGAGGTTTTAGGGAGGGTGTAGGTGGAACTGTGCGGTCAAGGACGGCGATATTGACACTATCGCCGTCATGGGCAATTCTTAACTTGGTGTCGTTATCCCTAGTGGCATCGCTGGGTGACTGAAGGCGGGCTTTTAACCCGCTGGATTTCGCCCTTCTTTACTGACATTTTGTCTGCGACATGATGGGTCGGAAAAAGTAGGGATTAATAGGGATTCTCGCCGACAATCACTGAGCTTAGACAGGTTCACCAGGAACAGTAACGTACCCATTGAGACAGCGCCATATTTAGGATCTTGTGCTCTGAACCAATTTGACGATCAGCCGTGTCGCAGGCATCGCAAACACTCCGCCGGACCCACCAATGCAGTAGGTTCACTGCATGAGATCGACGTGGGTTTTATATTTTGTTGAATGATCCTGACTCTGTTGAGGGCCGGGCAGCTTTCGAGTCCTGTCTGCTCAAAATCTGTTCGGCATGGTCAGCGACCTCTGCTTGCCTTCAATGGGCTGATGGCCGACGGGTATAGACATGTATGTGCCTGCGTGACAGCAGGCTATGCCCTGCCGGGCAGGAATACTCTGCGAAGTTCCAACCAGGATGAAGTTCGGGTGTTGATAGCGATAGCTCTCCGGCGTTGTAGAACACTTTGCAGGCCAGGCAGCGCACGCTGCCGATGCCCGCGTCAATAAGCTGGGTGGCCATTTTCTCGAAGTCTATGGCATCAGGAACAGGCGTTGGTCCAGGTAAAGTATCATCTCGCCCGGTGATATATTTTACGATTGCCATTTGCTCGTCTTCCCAGAACATAGGTAACGAATCTCCCTTGAAATGATTTTGTACGTCTGCCGCATTGAAAATCATAGCGACAGGCTGGGTAGAGTCCTTGGAGTTTGGAAAGTCGTACGACACTTGGACGCCACAGGGAGGAGGGTTTTCAATCAGCTGATGTACCCGACGGCGCTGGGCTGCATTGGTGCTTGCGAAGTCCAGTGCTTGCGGTTGGTCGTTTCTGATGGCGCCACCTCTCAATATCAGGCTTGGCTTGAGTATCAGCAGTACAGGCCACAGCAGCATACCCATACAGAACCCTATCCAGATGTCACCGCGACGATAGTGCCAGTCAAACTGATCCAGGCGGCGCCACATCGCAAGGCCAAGCCAGGCGGCAACCAGAAGCGTCAGGGAAAGGTAAATCCACAGGGCAGTCATATGTGGGCGATCATCCGTTGATTACGCGATCCAGCAGTTTATCGATAACAGTATGGGTATAGGAATAGGCCCAGTCGCCAGCGCTGCCCCGAGGCCCGGCTACATTCAGCACCTTGATAGAACCTTGACCCAGAAAACGAAGCAACTTCTCAACGGTCTTGCGGGTATCAATGGCTTCCGCATCGATCAGCAGGTAGGGCTTATGCTCCTTCAGACATAAGGCGAGGGTTTGCTCAGTGCCGCCAGAGAGCGTGTCGTAGTAGATTATCAGGGTGGCATCGCTGTCCCGGACATTCTGCCGGGTGCGTTGGCGGTAACCGGCGCCGGAGAGTTCCTGAAGGGGATAGCGGTCGGGAATAATTCCATCTTCTGCTAGCCGCCCTTCTGGACACCAGCCCCCGACAGGAAAGTTGCGTGCCATGGCGGCATCCAGGGCGGCCCGGTCGACTCCCGTCTGGCCGCCAGATACGATTTTCTCCAGGTTCGTCATTGGGCGACCAAGTGCGGGTATTTGTTGTGGATATGATTGGGCCTGGTATAGCGGCTCCTGTCATCCTTACCTGAAACTTACCTCATTCAAGTGATTTTACTCGAATCTTTGCTTGAAGCAGTCCTCGGGAGTCACGCCAGAAATGCAGAAAGACGCTTGTGCAGACTATCAATATGCTCGGGGGGAAATTTCTTGTCGATGACGAGTTTGCCATTTGTTGTAATAAGGCAGCAGTCGAAGTCTGCGCCCAACCAGGCTTTGCAACAATCTGAGTTTTTGAAACCGGAGGCCCAGAGGGAATCTTCCTCTTCAGTTTCTACCCAGTAGAGATCGCCCGGTAAAGCGTAAGGGGAGTCCAGTCCGAGGTAGCGGTTCATATCGGTTTGGTTTGACCACCAATTAACAAACAGGGGTAAAGACATATTTGGAAACCATATCCAGCATCTGTAGCCATAGTCTTCATCCAGAACGACCGTAAGCTCAGAACCAAAGCGATTTTGTAACGTTTGAGTCATTTCTGTATCAACTCTGTTTTGTAGATTGCTATCTTACCGCGATGGGGTTCACCGCTCTATTGTTTGCGACCAAATCAGCCACTTCTTGTCGTCGGCAATCCGCTTCGGCACCACGGCGCATCTGAAGCCCGCTCCCGAGCAGTTGCGCGGGATTCCCGAGAAAGGAATACCACCGATGGAGTGGCGGGGAACTGACGTTGACAAAGTGGGCGCCATGATCGACACTTTCTTGGCGACCGCACACAACAAATTCCCACAGATCAAAAATTATCGTTATGCCTTCTCAAAACGGCAGTTCGTCGACCAAAACGGAAACCCCGGTTGGGGTAGATTACTTCAAGATATTGGGTTGGCGAATCAACAACCCGGACGACCAGAAGACGGACGAGGAAATCCTGGCGCATTACGCGCAGGTGAATCAACGCTGCGCCGAATCATCTTTATCCAGTCCCTTGTATCGAGCGAGAGCGGAGCGCGACCCGGAATTCTTCAGCAAGTTCTCGTCGGGAGCCGCTCGCTAGTCCAAAACGGCGATCTTCGCGCCCTGCTGCGCGACGGCGATCACCCCTTTACCCTGTCTGGCACCAATGCTTCCGACAACTCCCAAACCGGCTTGCAGGTCCAGGCTATCCTTGCCTCCATTGAAGCTGATCCAGTCACGCCCAACCTGCGGTAAATAGCTGACCGTGGATAGTCATTAGCATTCCGACGAAAAAGTAAGGGAGAATCGGCTGCTTTACCTGTACCAAAAAAGAAGCCCCGCATTCATCGAACGATCCGGGCTGCGATTGCCAGGTGAAGTTCGCCAATTGCGAGGCTACACAGAAAGATTAGTGATAGACACCGATCCTGTCAACCAAAGCAAATCGCGCACTCTGGTATGGCGTTTCTGGAAAGCGAATGAGACGGATCTTATCTGATCCTTCCCTGCTTTGACTCTTCAAGCCTATCTTCAAGGAATTCCGTGACGGTGCGAATTTTGTCAGTCATGCCGCCCAGAGAAGCGATTACCAGTCGATCATGCTCCGCTACCAGGCGCGCAAATGTTTTCCAATGCATGCCCTTGGGTTTGAGTCCGCTGCATTCATTGAGAATCCCCGGTGGCCAGCCCAGCTTCACGCGGATCTTGTCTGCCCGGCGTGCCTGGCGGTCATACCCTACTTTTCGCTGGCTCTTATAGGCCAGTTTGCGGCAATGTCGACAGGCGTAGATCTCTCCACCATAAAGAATGGCGACCCGTCGGCCACAGCCAACGACAGGGCAACGGAACCAGGGGCGTGAACCCCCCAGTCGACAAGTCGTCCAGTCGAGCAATATGAAGTGGCTGCGATGACTCCAATCCTCCGTGCCCCGGTTTCGCCATTCGTAGTCCAGCGCCAACCAGCCTGTCTTTACACTTATCGAGATTCTGGTGGCTCCCACCCCGCGGCGACTCCACGACCAGGTACTGTTTGTGCCAGGAGCCAGCAGTCCCTGGCGGTGAAGCTGCCGTATATCCAGCGCCCGATAGTTGTCTGTGGTGTCTTTGGCGCCAGAGTAATGCCGCCTTCCACTACCGAGACCGCCCATGGTCACCTCCGATTTTTTACCGAAATCATTTGGAGTACGCAGTATCCAGTGTTAACCGGCGTAACCATGCGTACCATCGACTGAACCTTGGCTCTGTTGCCTGATCCAGGTATTTGCTGCTCGCCTGCCCGTGTTGGCCTGGCGGTGAGGTATAGGCTCCTCGATGCTGGCCGTCATCCAGATTTCCCGATAGCCACCCAGTAGCCGTTGCCGGACTGGAAGGGGTTTTCCTTTCAGGATGTTCAGGAGAAAATCCCCATCCTCGGCCAGCAGCGGCAGGTCCTCCAGGCTGGCCAATAGCGAGGGTGGTGTCGTCGATGCAGGTAATAGTGGGATAGGTTCAGGCGAGGGTATAACGGTGAGGCCGATGCATAGGGCTTGCGCAGCCACCCAGTCCAGCGTCTTAGGATTAGCGCTACAGGATTGCACCACTCTCTGGCGGATCTCCACATCATTCTCGAGGATATGATCCAGCCATGAGGTCACCAAACATTGGTCTTCTGGCGTCAGCGCACTGGAGCTAATTTGATTAGTGAGAGCAGCAATGACGTCATCACGATTCTGCGCTAACTTTGCCAAAAGGTTGTCGGGTGGAGGGTGACGCGAAGTCCAGGCAATCTTGCCGTTTACCAAGGACAGGGACAGCCCCACTGCCCCAGCCTCGGCGACCAAGGCGAGGCCGTTCATAACTCACCCCGATAAGTCGCAGTTTCACTACTGGTCTGTTTGGATGCGGAAGCTGCGGAAGTTGCGGAAATCCTTGCCGCCAACGGGTTTGCGGGTGCGGAAGCATTGCGGATGCTTGCGGAAACCGCGTTTTGAGTCGTCGCCTCGTCGTGCGTTACGCCATTTTCCGCAACCTTCCGCACAGTGTCCGCAGCCTCAACTGGCCGCATTTCCACGGTTTCCGCAACTTCCGCAACTTCCGCAAGGGGGTTGATGCGAAAATACTTGCCGTCCTCAGAGAGCAGGTGCCGGTACTGGATCAGCAGCCCCAGCAGCTTGTCCCGGTTGGCGACTTTACGCACATACCCGGGTCCGGATTTCCCCAGTTCGTTGCGGTGGAAGGATTGCCATTTATCGGCGCGGCCAGGGTCTTTGAGCCATGCAATCAGCGCCGTTGCTTGGGTCAGCTCAAGAGGGGGCTGTACCTCCTCAGAGTAACGAGACCATTCCATCAGCGAGTAGCGCACCAGCTGACAAGCACTGGCCATGGCGCTTTCATCAATCACCCCCAGGCCGGCAAAGCAGGCGAATACCGCAGCCACCCGTCTGGCCAGTTCTCCGGCACGACCAGCAAAGGGACGAATGCAGGCGAACTCTCCCAGTGATTCCTGTTCCCGCTCTGTGTCGTTGTAAAAGATCAGCCAGGCCCGGGTAGCCCCATCGGTGAGTTCAAGCACGGGCGGGGTGACTTCTCCGGTTTCCGGCACGATATAGGCTGGACTCGCCTGTAGTTCACGCGATCGTTCCCAATAGTGCTGTAGGCGCGCATCCGCGTAGCTCTTTTCGGCGATCTTTTCCAGCGTGAGTGACCGGGTGCCCGCCAGGCTTTTGGCACTGCAAAACAGGAAGCGGGGCAGAAAACCCTGGTCACGCAATAAGGGGTCTTGCAAAGCCTCCGCAGTGGCAACTGGCTGTGCCATCATCAGAATGGACAGGCGCCGTTTGTAGGCGACGCCCGAACCCTCGGCGTTTCCTTTGGAGCGGGTGCGCTCAAAAAAGCCACTGTCATACGCCTTGATCAGGCCGCCGATAGTGGCTGCACGAGTGTCCGCCTTGAAGGAGGAGCCACCGAAGAGCTGCCCGCCTTCGTCGGTATCCCAGCACGCCTGGGAGGCGCCGCGGATCATGTCTCCTGCAATCGGTTCGAAGGTGGCGTCCGAGTACTGGGTACGAGGGTCCGCTGGCAGAGGATGTTCAGCAAGGAATTCCTCCCTTTTCTTTCCCTTCAAACTGTCTGCCTGACAGAGTATCTCGGTTACCAGCGTGCGATGCTTCGTGCGGGCTTGCCGCTCCGACTCATCTACTTCCCGAAACGCCAGGCGGCGACACTCCGATTTACGGTCCCCACTATTGGCCAGAGTTAGCATGAACAGGGAACACGGCATCCCGTCTTGTCGCTGATGATGGGGTGCATTCACTCGGGTTTGCGCTAGATACGCGGCTGCACCAATCACACACTGCCCCGCCAGCTCTATTGGCGCCTGCACATAGTAGGCGATGGCCTCGGCCGCCTCCCGCATTAGGGGGGGCAGGGCATCCACCGGGTAAGGTGTTGACTGTGGCCGCGGCGGGAGCAACGGCTGGGGGCGATTGGCATCACTGATACTGGGTTTGGGAAAGGTCTGCATGGGCTCCAGTATCATTAGCTGGCCCTCCTGCAGTTGGCGACATCGTTAAAGTCTGTGCAAGTGCAATCATCGCCACAGGATTGTGGCCACACGAGTCCACCACCCACGGCCTGGGCGGCCTCCGTGGCTTTAGTGATGCCGGGATTGCCGGGGGTGCGGTGATCATTGTCTGCGGCCAGAATCAGGTCCAGTTCGGGATAGCGTTGTTGCAGTGCCATCGCAACCGGTTTTAGATTGCCGGCGTTCATAGCGGCGACAGCGGGCAGCCGGGTTTGGGCGTAAACTGTTGCTGCCGTCGCCCAGCCCTCGGCTACGTACAGTCTGCCGCTGGTCGGCAAGCTTGCAGCACCCACGAGGCTGAAGCACCCGGTAATTCGGCCATCTTTCAAAAACCGCTTATTACCGCTGTTGTCGATACGCTGAATATTGACCAAGGTCCCGGCAATGTCCCACATCGGCATCAACAGCCAACCACCCATCACACGGATACTGAGAACGGGAAGCTGCTTGCGCGTCAGATAGGGGTGCAGTGCCGATGCCGGCTCACTGCTCTCCCACAGCGACTGTGCACGACGGGCGGTCTGAGCTTGGGCAGAGAGGAGCACAGTCTTGCGGCGATGATCACGGGCAATTGACTCCGCTCTCAATTCCCGGGCAGTAATCTCGCAGGAGATACCACCAGCCGAGACGCTGTATCTCTCCCCAGTGCGCCAGTTGCCAAAAGTGCAGGAGGGCACGCCGTCCAGGTGACATACATACCAGCACGCCAGGTTGCCTGGCTTGCCGTTGGGGTCATCAACCCGGTGAATCTCACCATCGCCGATGGGCGCGATGAGCACCCCCAAATGGCGGAAAATAGCCTCAGAAAGCTTGTCAATCGCGTGGTGGGTGGTGGTAAAATTGTGTGCGAGAAAACGTTTATGGCTGGCCTTTGGTTGGCCTATTTTTTTGTCCATGAGTTAGGCCTCCCGGCTGCCGGCAAGGCCACGACTTCGGTTGATCTGTTGTTCCAGCCAGGCTTCGATTTCGGATGCGACCCAGCCGACGGCCCTGCCGCCAAGGGATACGGGATGCGGAAACCGATCTTCTGAAACTCTCAAATAGATTGAGCTTCGGGAAAGACCGGTGCGAATCTTGACTTCGGGAAGTCTTAGGATGGTAGTAGCCATGCTAGCGTCCTCCTGGACGTTGTTAAACACATGGCAGACATACTGATTATCGGTGAGCAAAAAATCAGCGGGGAAATTACTAGGTGATTTTCCCCTTGCGATTTTGTTTTGATTTTTTCATCGCTCGCTCGAACTCACGCCGAATAGTATCCGGCGATTTGTGAAATTTTTCTGACGTTTTGTGATATGCCTCTTGTTTAGATAAACCAGACTTCAAATAATCTTTGACTGTGAATAGCCGAATCGATAGAGCTTGGCGGCTCGCTTTTCTCCCCGGTTGAGCTGGAGACATTTTCATGGTGGCTAGGGACACCTTTTTTTTATCTGCCTCATCGATAACACCAATGGCAAGTTTTGCGAAAGCTCGTCTTGCTGGCTGGGGAAGAAGATCGTCCATCAGCAAAAGAGACGCCAGGACTATCTGGAAGGTGTTCTCAAATTGCACCTCATCGATGTCCATATTTTCCCATTTGCTGACAAGGTCCTCGGCATAATCTAGCCAGTCACTGAGTTCGTCCCCGGCATTGGCGAATTTCCATATTTCATGTTCAGAAGAAAACATAGTTCCATTTACTCCTTGACGGTATAGGCCGGATAAATACCAATTAGCTTCTTGGAATTCTATAGACATTACAGTACATTGCAGTACATCCGCAATATCCAGAAATCGAGGCTGCCGTGGCCATTACTAAGACCTCTACACTCACCTTCCGAATCGACCCGAGCCTCAAGGAAGCCCTACGCACAGCCGCCCACATGGAGCATCGCTCTATCGCCAATATGGTGGAAGTAATGATCCGCGATCATTGCCAGCGCAACGGCATTCCCATTCCCGAGCAACAAGCCCTACCCAAGGAAGACAACCAGTGAAGTTAACCCTTTCCCACCTCGAACACCTCCTGCTGCGGGCCTGCGACGACCTGCGGGGCAGCATGGACGCCAGCGAGTACAAGGAATACATCTTCGGCATGCTGTTTTTGAAGCGTGCCAGCGACCTGTTCGACCAGCGCCGCGAGGAGCTGCGCCAGCAGCTCAAGGCCCGTGGCATGGCGGATGCTGATATAGAGAGCGAGTTGGACGACCCGGATCACTATTCTGGCAAATACTTCTATGTGCCAGCCCGCGCCCGCTGGAACCAGCCCTGGCAGGAAGAAGTCGTCGACCACGGCGTAACAAAAATCGTCCAGCGCCCCGCGCTGAAACATACCAAGGAGAACGTCGGCAGCATCCTCAACAAGGCCCTGGAGGCGGTGGAGGAGGCCAACCTGGATGCCCTGCAGGACGTGCTCACCGGCATCAACTTCAACAAAAAGATCGGCCAGCGCTCCCTCGATGACGACACCCTCGCCGACTTTGTGCAGAATTTCGAGAAGATCCCCCTCCACGACGACGACTTCGAGTTCCCCGACCTGCTGGGGGCCGCCTATGAATGGCTGATCAAATACTTCGCCGACTCTGCCGGCAAGAAGGCCGGCGAGTTCTACACCCCCGCCGAGGTGGTGCGCATCTGTGTCGAGATATGCGATCCGGAAGAGGGCATGAGCGTCTACGACCCAACGGTTGGGTCCGGCGGCATGCTTATCCAGATGCGGGACTACCTGCGGGAAAAGGGCGGCAGCGCCGATGAGCTCGCTCTTTTCGGCCAGGAGAAGATCGGCACCACCTGGTCCATCTGCAAGATGAACATGCTGTTGCACGGTATCTCCCACGCCGACATCCGCCAAGAGGACACCCTGCGGGAGCCCCAGCACCTGGATCACAACAACGAGCTCAAGCGCTTCCATCGGGTGGTGGCCAACCCCCCCTTCAGCCAGAACTACATCAAGAAAGACCTCAAGTTCATTGGCCGCTTTCCGGTGATGATGCCCGAGAAGGGCAAAAAGGCCGACCTGATGTTTGTCCAGCATATGCTGGCGGTGCTCAAACACGATGGTCGCATGGCCACCGTGATGCCCCACGGGGTGCTGTTTCGGGGGGGCGAAGAGCGCGAGGCGCGCAAATACTTTATCGAGCACGGCTACCTGGAAGCCGTTATCGGTCTGCCTTCCAATCTGTTTTACGGTGCCAGTATTCCCGCCTGTATTTTGGTGCTTAACAAAGAAGGGGCTGCCAGGCGGGATCATGTGCTTTTTATCAACGCCGACAGGGAGTACCGGGAGGGCAAGGCACAGAACCACCTGCGCCCGGAAGACATCGACAAGATCATCTATGCCTACCGCCAGGGTGGGGATATTCCCGCCTACGCCCGCCGGGTGCCCAGGGCCGAAATTCAAGCGGAGGAATACAACTGCAATATCCGCCGCTATGTAGACAATGCGCCACCACCGGAGCCCCACGATGTGCGCGCTCATCTGCATGGCGGAATACCCCGGGTGGAGGTGGGTGGCCTCAGCCATTTCTGGGATAACTACAACCAGCTTAAAGACGGCCTGTTCGTACCTCGTGACGATGCCTATGTGGATTTCTCCCCGGTGCTGGAGGACAAACGGGCCATTGCCGATTTTATTGCCAGTCACCGGGGTGTGACGACCGCCCACGAGCAGTTTATGGAAACTGTAGAACAGTGGTGGCAGGCCAATCTCCCCACTGTGGAAGCCTTGGCGCCGGATGCCGGGAACCCGCAGGTTCGCCCGCGCAACGTCTATGTGATGCGCTCCTCACTGCTCAGCAGTATCGAAGTTGCACTGGCAGAGCAGAAAATCCTCAACCGGTTCCAGGTGCGCGGCGCTTTTGCCAACTTCGTTAACCTGCTGAAAGCCGATTTCAAATCCATTGCCGCCAGCGGCTGGGGGCCTGAACTGATCCCCGATGAGGAAATCCTGCAAAGCCAGTTTCCTGAGTTGCTGGAAAGCCTTGAGCAGGCCCAAAACAGATTGGCCGAACTACAAGCCCTTTTTACTGCCGCTGATGAAGAAGACTTTGACGATGCCGATGATACCGGGGTACTGCCTGGCGATGAGGTTAAAAGCAAGAAAGAAGAGTTAAAAGCCAGCACTGCCGAGTGGAAAGCGCAACTTGCCCTGGCTAAGAGTCTTGCCGGCGACCTCTACACCGAGCTAAAGGCGGCTGACTTAATTCCCAAAGGGGTAAAAAAAAGCTACTACTGCACAGAAGGGTTCACCCAGAAGGAACCGGTGTTCGACAACGGCCACCGCATTTTGGCGTTGGCCCAACAAGCCGGGTTTGCCAGTGACTACACCGCTGCGCTACGCCAGGCCATGGCGGACGGCCAACGGGCGCTGGAGCGCGCCGCCAGCATCAATACCAGCCTCGAACGTCACAAAGCCCTGGAAGATGAAGCCAAAACCCTGAAAAGCACCACCAAAAATATCGAGAGCCGCCGCGACCAACTGGTGGCCAGCGCCCGGACCAAAATCACTCCCGACCAAGCACGGGATGTAATCCTGGCGCGGCAGGAGCAAACCCTTTACCGCATCTACATGGGCTATCTGAAGGCTCACCAGCGCCAGTGCATCAAGGCCATCGAAAACCTGTGGAGCAAGTACGCAGTAAACGCCCGGCAGATCGAGGCGGAGCGGGATGCGGCTTCCCGGCAGCTTCAGCAGTTTCTGGTGGAGTTGGGGTATGAGTGAGTGGGTATCAAACAATTTGGGTGACCTAGTCACTTTCCAGAAAGGGCGGAAAGTTGATACAAGTCCATTTCCTTTGCCTGGATATGAGGCTTACCTTGGCGCTGGTGCTCTTTCTGGGAAGTATGATGGATACGGCTCCACATTCCTGTCCGTTCAAGCTAATGCGAATGATGTCTTGATGTTGTGGGACGGAGAGAGAAGCGGACTTGCCCAAAGAGGATTATCGGGCGTTGTCTCTTCAACAGTTTGTAAGCTCTCGACTTCTGGGGCAATTGACTGCGATCTTCTTTATTACATTCTTGCTTACAATTTTGAGTGGATTCAGAACAGGCGCACAGGCACAGGCATTCCGCATGTTCCCAAAGACATCGGTCGGATTCTCAAAATCACGTACCCGAGCAAAAAGTCAGAACAAATAAAAATTTCCCAAATCCTGCAAACCACCGACCAGGCTATCGAAAAAACCGAAGCCCTGATTGAAAAATGCCAGCAGATCAAGGCGGGGCTGATGCATGATCTTTTTACCCGAGGCATCGGCCCCGACGGCAAGCTGCGCCCACCCCGGGAGCAGGCCCCGGAGCTATACCAGGAAACGCCGATTGGGTGGATTCCGAAGGAGTGGAAGTTACAAGAAGTTAATGAAGTTGTTGACTCTATCGTTGACGGTCCTTTCGGCTCAAACCTGAAAACAGAGCATTATGTCTCTGATCCAGGTGTTCGGGTTGTTCGATTGCAGAATGTGACCGAATATCAATACAACGACGCCGATCGGGCATACATTTCTGATAGGCATGCACTGAGTTTGGCAAGAAATGTTGTCGTTGGTGAAGATGTTCTTATAGCAGGATTGGGTGAGGAACGTTATCCCGTTGGTCGAGCATGCACTTATCCACCAGACCTCCCAGCCGCGATCAATAAAGCAGACTGTTTTCGGGCTAGATGTATCCCCCAAGTATTGATGAACAAATTCTTTATGCTGTTCTTAAACAGCACCTTTGCGCGGCAACAGGTAAGGCGGTATGAACAGGGTGTGACGAGGCCCAGAATAAATACTGGTAATTTAAAACGATTGCTCGTATTGGTTCCCTTTCTCAAGGAACAGGTAGAAATTGTAAATAAATTCGATGCAGTCCAATTTCGCCTTGCTTCTGAGGAGTTAAAGTTGGAAAAACTCAAAAAACAAAAATCCGGCCTAATGCACGACCTGCTCACCGGCAAGGTCCCGGTCACTGTCGATACCGACACCGCGGAGCTGGCCCATGTATAAAATCGACCCCGCCCATAACCGCATCACCCCCATCGAGGCCAAACGCTTTGCCGAGCTGCGTTTTGGCGAGCGCAAGCATCTGCAGGAGTGGCTGGAGCACTGCCCCCAGGCCCTGGCCCAGGGGGACGGTGAGGAGCTGCTGATTATCCAGAAGGAGTTCGACGGCTTCGACGATACCCGCGAGCGCCTCGACCTGTTGGCCCTCGACAAGGAGGGCAATCTGGTGATTATCGAGAACAAGCTGGACGACTCCGGCCGGGATGTGGTGTGGCAGGCCCTCAAGTACGCCAGCTACTGCGCCAGCCTCAGTACCCAGCAGGTGGTGGACATCTACCAGCGTTACCTCAACCAGAAAGCCGTGGAAGAGAACAGCGCCCCGGCCCGGGCCGAGGACAGGCTGATCGAGTTCCTGGAGGTGGACGACCTGGAGTCGGTGCAGCTCAACCGCATCCGCACCCAGCGCCTGATGCTGGTGGCGGCCCGCTACCGCAAGGAAGTCACCAGCACTGTGCTGTGGCTCAGCCAGTTTGGCATCGCCTGCCAGTGCTTCAAGGTGACGCCCTACCAGGCCGGCAGCGAGCTGTTCCTTAATGTGGAGCAGATCATCCCCACCCCGGAATCCTCCGATTTTATGATCGGCATGGTGGCCAAGGAGGTGGAGGAGAAGAGCGCCGACAACGAGCAGAAGCAGCGCCACCGCCTGCGGCTGGCGTTCTGGGAGCTTGCCCTGGACAAGTTCAGCCACAGCCAGTGCAGCCTGTACAACAATATCAGCCCCGGCAAGGACCACTGGCTGTATGCGGGCTCCGGTGTGTCCTCGGTGCCGTATTCCATTATCTTCGCCAAAAACGAAGTGCGGGTGGAGCTGAATATCGGCCGCAAGAACCCGGACGAGAACCGTTTTATTTTCCAGCGGCTGTGTGAGCAGAAGGACAGCATAGAAACGGCCTTCGGCGCCCCCCTCGAGTGGCTGCCCCTGCCGGAAAAGAAGTCCTGCCGCATCCAGTACGCCAAGGCAGTGGACGGCTACGACAAGGCCCAGTGGCCCGCCATGATCGACTGGCTGGTGGATCATATGACCCGGCTGGAAATCGCCCTAAAGGAGCCTCTGAAGACAATCAACCAGCAGCTCAAGCATAGCGGAGGCGCACTGGCGACAATGGATGGATAGTACCAAACTGATTATTGAAGAGCTTGCCGAGTCGGCGGAGCTGGAGTGCAAGCTCGCTGCCGGGGCGGATGGGCAGGGCAAACTGCCAAGCGATTTCTGGCCCACCTACAGTGCCTTTGCTAACACTCACGGCGGTATTATCCTCCTTGGGATACGTGAGAGATCCAGGGGGCACTTCAGCGTCGAGGGCATTGGTAATCCTCAGAGAGTCATTGGTGATCTCTTCAATACTTTAAATAACCGCCAGAAGGTGAGTGGCAATCTGATCGCCAACGAGGATGTGAAAATCCTTAATCTGGAGGGTAAATCTGTTATTCAGATTACTGTCCGCAGGGCCTCCCGTCATGAACGACCGATATACCTGAATAATAATCCCTTCAACGGCAATACCTATCGTCGTCTACACGAGGGAGATCAATCCTGTGATGATGAGGCGGTGCGGCGCATGCTGGCGGAGCAGGTGGAGGACGAAAGGGATGCGCGCATACTGCTGGGCTTTGGCTGGGGTGACATTGATAAGCGCAGCTTCGGGGTCTACCGACAGATGCTCAAGGATGCAAAGCCCAATCATCCTTTTCTGGAGTTGGATGATTTCGGCTTGTACGAGAAGGTACGAGGCTGGCGCCGGGATCGCCAGTCTGGGGACGAAGGCCCCACGTTGGCCGGCTTGCTCATGTTTGGCAACTGGGATGCGATTCAGGAGGCGGCGCCACATTATTTCGTCGATTACCAGGAGAGGCCAGAGGCTAAAAAGGAGTTGCGCTGGATAGATCGTTTGGTGCCCGATGGCTCTTGGTCGGGTAATTTGTTCGATTTTTACCGCATTGTTTATCGCAAGTTGACTGATCCAGATGGGTTGAAAATACCCTTTCGCTTGAAGAAGGGACAGCGCCAGGACGACACGCCTGTGCACGAGGCGATACGGGAAGCACTGGTCAATTGCTTGGTACACGCTGATTATTCTGGCCGAGTATCCGTTTTGGTAGTGAAGCGCCCCGACATGATTGGTTTCCGAAACCCCGGGGATATGCGTATTCCGTTGGATAAAGCGCTACGGGGCGGCGAGTCGGACTGCCGCAACCGGATCATGCACCAGATGTTTCTGATGATCGGCTTGGGTGAACGCGCAGGTTCCGGTATACCGAAAATCTACAAGGGCTGGGATTGGCGCCACTGGCGAGCACCATCACTCTATGAGGTTGATGAACCGCCCCAGACTCTGCTGGAGCTGCGAATGCTTGAGCTGATGCCGGAAGGAGTGCTTGGGGAGTTGGAAGTGCTGGTGGGTAATGCATTTGCCACATTGACGCAGCTTGATCGTGTGATTCTGGCAACGGCTTTGACTGAGCAGGTGGTAACACACAAACGCATTACCGAGATTGCAGTTGACCACAGCCATGACATTACCACCGCATTACAATCCCTGGTTCGCCAGGGATTCCTGGCGGTCCAGGGTCGTGGACGGGGTGCAGTGTACTTCCTGCCGAGCCAAGGCTTGCCCACCCCCGAACAAGTATTCGGAGCAGGTGTTGAGCCATTCCCCAAGGAGGACCGGGACTCCGAAGATTTGGCTGGACACTCCGAAGATTTGACTGGGAGCTCCGAAGATTTGACCGAGAGCTCCGAAGATTCAGCGGGTTCTGAGTACCTGGACGACTTCGGACGCTTGGTAAATTTCATGATTTCAGCCCCTGTAGTCCATGATCTCGATAAGCTGACACCAGACTTCCTGGCACAATTGCGGGCGAAAGCTCGACTGGCCGAAAATAAGAAAACGCTCCCCAAAGAGACCATGAGGCAGGTGATATTATCGCTATGCGACGAGCATTATATTACTCGCAGCTGCCTGGCGCGCTTGGTCCACCGCGATCCCGATTCATTGCGGCAGCAACATCTCACCTATCTGGTAAAACAGGGCAGACTGAAGCTGGCCTTTCCCCAAACCCCCAATGACAGCCGTCAGGCATATATTGCCAACAAGGATCTGTCACCAATGGAAGAACCATAGGATGTCCGAGTACACGGAGGTAGAACAACCCTTTCTGCGCCAACTGGAAACCCTGGGCTGGGAGGTTATCGACCAGGGTCAGGAGATTCCGTCCGACCCTGCCCGCAGCCTTCGCGCCAACTTCCGCCAGTGGCTGTTGCCGGACGTTTTCAACCGGGCGGTATCGCGCCTCAACCTCGCGGCCAGTGGCGAAACCTGGCTGACGGACAAACAGCTGCAGGACTTGCAGGAACAAATCCTCCGTCAGCCCAACCGCACCCTGCTGGAGGCCAATGAGGCGGTGCAGAAGCTGCTCTTCAAGGCCCAGGTGGACGTGAATGAGACCACCGGGGAGCCGGACCCGGTGGTACGGCTGATCGACTTCGCCAACCCGGAAAACAATCACTTCCTGGCCATCAACCAGTTCCGTATCGACACCCCCGGTTGCGTCAAACAGTTCATCATCCCCGACATCGTGCTGTTCGTGAATGGTATCCCCCTGGCCGTGGTGGAGTGTAAGAAGGGCGGCGCCAATTGTGCCAACCCCATGGCGGAGGCCTTCGAGCAGCTGCAACGCTATATGAACAGGCGCCAGGCCACTGCCCAGCAGGGTCTCAAGGAAGGAGAGCCCCGGCTATTCCATACCAACCTTCTGCTGATTCGCTCCAGTTGGGCGGAGGCGGATTACGGCACCATCACCTCCGGGGATGAGCACTTTTACCCCTGGAAAACCCAGTGGCCTGCCATCGATAGCAGTATCGAGGGTATGAGCCAGCAACAGGCGCTGATCAATGGCATGCTCAATAAGGCCAACCTACTCAACTTGCTCCGTACCTGTTCTGTGTATATGGATACCGATGGCGGGCCTCGCATAAAGGTGGTGGCTCGCTATCAGCAATTCCGGGCCGCCAACAGGATTGTGACGCGCTTGCGTGGCGGGATTACAGTGGAGGAGCGCAGCGGCGTGGTGTGGCACACCCAGGGGTCGGGCAAGAGCCTGACCATGGTGTTTGTGGCTCGAATGCTGCGCGCCTCGCCGGATCTCAGTGACTACAAGATTGTGCTGATCAATGACCGCACGGATCTTGAGGATCAACTGGCAAGGACGGCAACCCTCATTGGTGGCCGGGTCAATGTCATCGACAGTCGCCGGGCATTGCGTACCGATCTGTCCTCCGACAGCTCTGATGTGAATATGGTAATGGCCCACAAATTTTTGATTGCGGACACCAGTCTGCCGGTAGAGCTGGCCGACGCCTTGGGCACATACCAGTCCATGCCTGGCAGAGATACCTTTGGCGCGGTCAATACGTCGTCCCGTATCGTGCTGATGATCGATGAAGCCCACCGCACCCAGGGCTCTGACCTCGGCGACAATATCTTTGAGGCGTTCCCCAATGCAGCGCGTATCGCCTTTACTGGTACACCGCTGATTACCGAGCGCCACGGGGAGAAGAAGACCGTGAAGCGCTTTGGCGAGTATATCGATACCTACAAACTGATGGACGCGGTGGCGGATGGCACCACCCTGCAGATTCTCTACGAGGGCCGCACTGCGGACACCGCCCTCAACGACAAGCACGGTTTCGAGACCCGCTTTGAAAACCTGTTCAAGGAGCGCAGTGAGGAAGAGCTGCTGGCCATCAAGAAAAAGTACGGCGCCACCGGCGACCTGCTGGAAGCCGAGCAGCGCATTGGCGCCATTGCCCGCGATCTGGTCAGGCATTACCTGGAGCACATCTTTCCCAACGGCTTCAAGGCACAGGTGGTGTGTCACTCCAAGTTGGCGGCGGTGCGCTATCAGAAGGCCATTGACGAGGCTCTCGATCAGGCCGTGGCGGAATTGCAGGCTTGCCCGGTTCCCGATAATGAGCTGATCAAGCGGGTGAGCTTTCTCAAATCCGCCGTGGTGATCTCCAGCGATGGCACCAACGAGGCCGCTTATATCACCCAGTCCCGCAAAGAGGCCCGGGCCTGGAACGCGGTGGACAACTTCTGCAAACCCTTCGAGTTCGATGACCCGGACAAGGTCTATACCGGCATTGCCTTTCTGGTGGTGTGCGATATGTTGCTGACGGGATTCGACGCGCCCATTGAACAGGTGATGTATATCGACAAGAAGCTGCGGGAGCATACCCTGCTGCAGGCCATCGCCCGCACCAATCGGGTAAAGAAGGGCAAGCAGCGCGGCTATGTGGTGGATTACATTGGCCTGACCGAGAACCTGACAGAGGCCCTCACCCTGTATGCGGCTGCCGACGAGGAGCAGGAGCTTGCCCTGGGGCTAAAAAACATCACCTCCGAGGTGCCGGTGCTGGAAGAGCGCTACCAGCGCCTGCTGCAGCTCTTTGCAGAGCACCGGGTGGCACGGGTGCGGGAGTTCGTCGAAGGTAAGCTGGAGACCGTTGCCGAGGATGCGGTGGTGGTGCATGAGGCGGTGAAACTATTGAAGGATGAACGGATTCGCGCCGATTTCGATGTCTACCTCAAGAAATTCTTGTCCAGTATGGACATCATCCTGCCCCACCAGGCGGCTCAGCCATTCCGGGTGCCGGCCAAGCGTTTCGGCTACATACTCCGTGTCGCCAAGGAGCGCTACAAGGATGGCAGCCTCAACCTGGGCGATGCCGGTCAGAAGGTGGCCGACCTGATCAACGAACACCTTATCAGTCTGGGCATAAACCCCAAGGTGGCGCCGGTGGAGTTGCTTTCCGCTGACTTTATCGAGAAGCTCAACCAGCACGCCGGTGGCAACGCCGAAGCCAAGGCCAGCGAGATGGAACACGCCATCCGCAAGCACTGTACCGTTCACCACGATGAAGACCCGGCGTTCTACAAAAGCCTGTCGCAGAAAGTGGAAAACCTTATCGACAAATATCACGAGCAATGGGAGCGCTTGGCGGAGGAACTGGAAAAGCTGCGCGGGCAGGCCATCGCAGGTCGCCAGCAAGGGGAGGAGGGCATGAGTCGCGAGGCGACTACCTTCTATGAACACATCGCCAACGAGGCATTCGACAACGGCAAGGTGCCTGTCAGTGCCAAGGTAAAGATGAAGTCCCTCATGGGCGAGATCGTCGACAAGCTGAAGGACAGTATCGGCAGCATCGATTACTGGTCAAATGGGGACAAACAGAAAAAGACCCGGGGTGAGATCAAGACAGCACTGACATTGAGTGGCATCCCCGAACTCAAACAGAATCGGGAGCGGGTGGCCGTGGAAATCATGAAACTGGCAAAGAACCGCCATGACGAGCTGTTGAAAGGGTTGAATGAGGGCCAGCCGCGATGAATGCCCGACGTGTTCGAGACATTGAATATCTTTTGCTTCCTGGAACTTCACGCAAAACTACGGACATCGTTATTGAGCGCAATGGCAGGGTGACAGTAAGGCCGCCCACCCACTTCACCCCCGAACAGGTGGATGCGGTAGTGGACAGCAAACGGCTGTGGATCTATCGCAATCTGACTGAATGGAAGGATCTCAATACCAGCGCCGTTGCCCGGGAGTGGGTGAACGGCGAGACCTTTCTGTATTTGGGGCGAACTTACCGGCTGGCACTGGCATCCGACCAGGGTCGCGACCTGCTGCTCAAGGACGGTCGCTTTCGCCTCAAGCGGTCAGTGATCGAGCAGGGAGGAATTGATGCGGCTCGGGCCACATTTGAGCGCTATTACGTCGATAAAGGACAGGAGCGGCTGCAGGCTCTTGTCGCGCATTATGCTCCCAAGGTTGGTGTCCAGGTGGCTGGCATCAAGGTCAAGGAAATGGGCTACCGCTGGGCCAGCTGTGGCAAGACAGGCATCCTGAACTTCCACTGGAAGTGCATGATGGCGCCGCCGAAGATTATCGACTATATCGTCGTCCATGAGCTCTGCCACCTTCGCTACCGCGATCACTCCGATGCCTTCTGGAACGAGGTGGATAAGGTGATGCAGGACTGGCGTGAGCGTAAGGATTGGCTGAAGGTGCATGGCGCGCAGCTGGATCTGTAAGGTCGCTCAAACGTGAAAGGACTCGAGCCGCGATGTAGTTTAGGGAGGCCACATAAGTGAAAAATGAGACTGATACTGACGCCATTTTTATTGGCTGGGATGTTGGAGGATGGAACTGCGAGAGAAACAGCAGAAGCAAGGACGCCCTCGTCATTCTGGATTCGAAGCTAAATATTGTTGGCCAACCTTTTCGCGGCAACTTGAGAAAAGTTATTAATCAAGCTGGAAAAAGCGAGGAGTTGATAGGTCTCGTTTTTGATCTTTGTGAGGCAGGTTCTCCTCCGACCAATGCAGCTATCACTCTGGCTATTGATACTCCGCTGGGATTCCCCTCTGCATTGGTCAATCTTATTACGGGTACAGGTCATAGTGGTCACATCGGGGCCTCGGAAAGTAACCCATACTTGTACCGCTATACAGAAAGGTTCCTTTTCGATTATGGATTGAAGCCACTTTCCGCCATCAAGGACATGATCGGCAGCCAGGCTACCAAGGGGATACACTTTTTATCGAAGTTTGCGCTGGAGATGCAGTCTGTGGGTGTGTGGTCAGACAGCAAGCGTCTAACGGTGGTAGAAGCCTATCCATCCGCCTGTTCTGCTTCGGACAGAATCCGTCTTGAACTGGTGCGTTACCTGGCGAATCGTGACTTTCTACCAGATGACTTTCGTGTCAAAGATGTCCTCTTCGAGGATCAAGGGCGGTTATTCAACGAACTGTTCAAGCTTGTCGAGAAGCTTCAGGAAGCAGAAGCAGGGCCAAAGGTGATGGAGGTGGAAACCGAGAAATGGATACGTCCAATTGGACATCCGGATATTCGTGACGCTCTGGTTTGTGCACTGATTGCCTATGTCTTCGTGACTGACAGGAATGAATTGGCCCCGCCGAAGGATGATGTTCCACCGTCCGAAGGGTGGGTCTGGGTTCCGAGAGACTCACTCAACTTTCGGCGGGACCGGCTGGTAGATCAGGTCTGAATTACTACACTTCATGACTTGAACGGAGCAATCGGGACTACCTTATTGGAGCCAAGGCGCATAGTGTCCAAATAATCCGCCCACCACTGCATCATTCGAGCTCGTTCGTCCATATAGCGTGCATGATGGGTGTAGGCCGCCCGAACCCCATTGCGCTCCATATGCGAAAGCTGCCGTTCGATGGCGTCGGGGTTGAACCCCTCCTCATTGAGGATTGATGACGCTGTGGCACGAAAGCCGTGGGGTACCGCCTTGGATTTGCCGGTGGTGTTGCCGTCGTAACCCATGCGAAACATAGCCAGGCGCAGCGTGTTATCACTCATGGGCTGATTGCGGTCGCGTTCAGAGGGGAAGAGCAGTTCGTACTGCCCGCTGATGACCTTGATCTCCTTTATGACGGTGACCGCCTGTTTGGAAAGAGGGATCAGGTGCTCCGATTTCATTTTCATGCCGCCGTAGCTGTTGCCCTCGCTGTCCATTCTGACACCGGGGATGCGCCACAGGTGTTTCTTGAGATCGAACTCTTCCCAGCGCGCACCGCGTATCTCGGAAGATCGCTGGAAGGTCAGTACGAGCAGTTTCAGTGCCAGTTGGGTTAGCGTGCGCCCCTGCAGGTGATAGTTGTCGAGTGCTTCCAGAAACACCGGCAGCTCCTTTCTGGGCAGTGATGGCCGATGTTCTGATTTCCGCGTCTTCAATGCTTTGTTGAGGTCAGCTGCGGGATTGGCGGTGGTGTAACCCATGACGATCCCATAACTGAAGACGCGCTTGATGTCGGTGAGGACCCGACTGGCCACATCCAGAGCATCCCTTACTTCAATCTGGCGGATAACCCGAATCACATCCTGGGGTGTCACGGCAATCAGTGACACCTCTCCTATTAAAGGAAGAACATCCTGGGTGAAGCGCCGCCAGATTCTGTCGGCGTGTTCTTCGGTCCAGGTGCCTTTTTGCTGGGTCCACCACTCATTTGCGACTTTTCCGAAGGACAGTCCCTGGGAGTCGGTGGCGTGGCGGCTTTGGCGTTTGGTTTGCTGGGGGTCGATGTTTTTGGCGACTTGCGATCGAGCTTCGGCGAGGGCTATGCGCGCGTCCTTGAGACCGACATCCGGGTAGACACCAAGTGCCAGGGTGCGTCGCTTGCCTCCTAGGCGGTAATCGTAGCGCCAGTACTTGGAGCCGGAAGGGTTGACCAAGAGATACAGGCCGTTGCCGTCGGTGAGTTTCCTGGGTTTAGTTCCGGGTTTTGCCTTGTCCACAGCGGGAAAGGTTAGCTGTTCCTTTGCCATTTGGCGGTACCTGTCTGGAAGTAATTGACGGTATAAATCAAAAACGAATCGAGATACCGTCAAATATACCGTCAGGCGGGGTGGATTCCAATGGATTTCTTAAGACCTTGTAGGACTAGGGATTTGGAAAAATTCTTTATTTTCAGGGGTTTTTAAGCGGTTTCGGATGTTGCTGGATGGTAATGTGGTACCAGAGGCCGGACTCGAACCGGCACGGTGTTGCCACCGGTGGATTTTGAATCCACTGCGTCTACCATTTCGCCACTCTGGCATTGCGTCGCGGCAAGTGCGGATATGTTGATTTTTGCCGGTCCCGTGCGTGGCGCACAGGCCGCGCATTATAGCAGTGGTCCTTGCCGGGTCAACAACTCACTGGGCTGCTGGCGCCTGTTTGCAACCAGCAGCGGGTGTTCCACGCTTGGTCGCCGGGGCGTAATCCGGTAACCTTGCGCCTTTTCTGGACCCCGGACATGCGCAGGGAACTCTTCAAGTACTTTTTGCCCCCCTCCCAGATTGCTTTCCAGCCTGCTGCCGAGCGGCGTGGCAGTCGGCTGTTGACGGTGGATGGCCCCAGTGGCGTCATCGCTCACCGCCACTTCCCGGATATTCTCGACCTGGTACGGCCCGGTGACCTGATGGTGTTCAATGATACCCGTGTCATTCCGGCGCGACTGCTCGGTCACAAGGAAACCGGTGGCAAGCTGGAGTTGCTGGTAGAGCGACTGGTGGATAAGCACCGAGTGCTGGCCCATATCCGTTCCGGTAAGTCCCCCAAGGCGGGCACCCTGCTGCTGTTTGACGAGGGCATCAGCGCGCTGGTGACTGGACGCCGCGATGACCTGTTTGAAGTGATATTTGCCGGGCATGCGGTGCTGGAGGTGCTGGAGCGCATCGGTCATATGCCGCTGCCTCCCTATATTGACCGGCCCGATGCCGCAGAGGACCGCGAACGTTATCAGACTGTATACGCTCGCGAGCCTGGTTCTGTCGCTGCGCCCACTGCTGGATTGCACTTTGACGAGGAAATGCTGGCCCAGTTGCAAGCTAAGGGTGTAGAGATCGGTTACGTCACCTTGCATGTGGGGGCGGGCACTTTTAAACCTGTGAAGACGGATGATATCCGCGATCACCATATGCATGCAGAAATCATCGATGTCAGCGAGGAGCTGTGCCGCCGTGTGGAGGAAACCCGCGCGGCGGGCAACCGCGTTATTGCTGTTGGCACTACCAGCGTGCGCTGTCTGGAAACCGCCGGCGCCTCCGGTGTGATGCAGCCCATGCAGTGCGAGACCGATATTTTTATCTATCCTGGTTACCAGTTCCGCATTGTCGATGCACTGGTTACCAACTTCCACTTGCCGGAATCCACCCTGTTGATGCTGGTCAGCGCCTTTGCCGGTTACGGCCTGGTGATGCAGGCCTACCGCGAGGCGGTGGAGCAGGGTTACCGCTTTTTCAGCTATGGAGATGCGATGTTTTTGTGTCGCGATCCGCACGCCCACGATGTTCGCCTCGGCGAGGTTTTTGAAGGAAAGATTGAATGAGCGATGGCGCCAATCGTCAGTGTTTTATGGAATTTGAACTGGATGGCAGCGATGGTCTGGCGCGGCGCGGACGGCTTAAATTTCCCCGCGGTGTAGTGGAGACCCCGGCCTTTATGCCGGTCGGCACCTATGGCACCGTCAAGGCCATGCTGCCCCGCGATATCGTGGAGATTGGCGCCCATATCATTCTCGGCAACACCTTCCACCTGATGCTGCGCCCCGGTACAGAAGTGATAGAGGCCCACGGCGACCTGCACGATTTTATGCAGTGGCAGGGGCCAATCCTCACCGACTCCGGTGGTTTTCAGGTATTCAGCCTGGGGGATATGCGCAAAATCAGCGAGGAGGGTGTTGCCTTCCAGTCGCCGATTGATGGCAGCAAGGTGTTTATGAGCCCCGAGGTGTCGATTGATGTGCAGCGCTCCCTGGGCTCGGATATTGTCATGATCTTTGATGAGTGCACGCCCTATCCGGCAACGGTTGAGGAAGCCAAAAAATCCATGGAGCTGTCCCTGCGTTGGGCGGCGCGCAGCAAGGCGGCCCATGGCGACAGTCCTTCCGCGCTGTTTGGCATTGTCCAGGGCGGTATGTACGAGAACCTGCGACGGGAGTCACTGACGGCACTGGAATCCATCGGTTTTGACGGCTATGCCATTGGCGGCCTGTCAGTGGGGGAGCCGAAGGAGGATATGGTGCGCATCCTCGACGCCATTGGCGACGAACTGCCGCGCAACAAACCCCGCTACCTGATGGGGGTGGGCAAGCCAGGCGATCTGGTGGAGGCGGTGCGGCGCGGTATCGACATGTTCGACTGCGTGCTGCCTACCCGCAATGCCCGCAATGGTTACCTGTTTACCAGCACCGGGGTGGTGAAAATCCGCAATGCCGTGCACCGCCACGACACCGCTCCGCTGGATGCGGATTGCGATTGCTACACCTGCAGCCATTTCAGCCGCGCCTACCTGCATCACCTGGATCGCTGTGGCGAAATGCTCGGCGCCCAGCTCAATACCATCCACAATCTGCATTATTACCAGCGCCTGATGGCGGATATCCGGGCCGCCATCGCTGCAGGCCGCTTTGATGCGTTCGCCAGCGAATTTTACCGGCGCTATGGGGCGTGATGCCCCGCAATTCCCAACAGTGCCGATTCAGGATTGAGGGGCATCCGATTGTGCAGGTGGTATCAGCGCTCAGGATACTTCAGAAGTGCAGTGGCCGCAGCGAGTGGCCTTGAGAGGAATAGCCGACAGGCAGTAAGGGCAGTCCTTGGTGGTGGGTGCAGCTGCCGGAGCCTCTTTCTCCCGTTGCAGGCGATTGATGGCCTTGATCAGCATAAAGACGGCAAAGGCCACAATCAGGAAGCTTACCAGGGCATTGAAGAACAGACCGTAATTGATCGTGACAGCACCTGCATCACGGGCAGCACTCAGTGTTTCATAGGGGCCAACAGCGGTTGCCCCTTCCTTGAGGGTGACAAACAGATCGGAAAAATCCACACCTCCCAGCAGTAATCCTATCGGCGGCATCAGCACATCATCCACCAGGCTTTTGACGATGGTGCCAAAGGCACCGCCAATAATGATACCAACGGCCATATCAACGACGTTGCCGCGCATGGCAAAGGTTTTAAATTCTTTCAACATGGTGTGTCTCCATTGTATTTGTTGTGTTCTGCCAGAGGTATTGAATGCGACGCTACTGGAGCCGGCAGGGATGGTGTCGCAGGGTTGCAGCAACCCATTGGAGTGGAATTCCTGCCGTTCAACCTGCCGTTCAAATAGTAGCGTAATTTTCTATTCTGCCCAGCGTTTTATTGAGGGAGTGGCAGGGCTTTGGAGGGAGGGGTGAATTACATACAACCCCGAGGCTAATTCCCCTATAATGCTTCGCTTTTACGCGACCCAAGAGCCCAATCCCATGAATCGTTACCCGCTTTGGCGCTATCTGCTGATTCTGGCGGTACTCACTGTCGGCCTCATCTATTCTCTGCCCAACCTGTTTGTTCCCGATCCGGCGTTGCAGATCACCGGTCAGAGCAGCTCCCTGGAAATGGACGAAGCCGTTGTTGAGCGCATAAAAACAGCACTTACCGATGAGGGGGTGGCGTTTTTTGGCGAACAGGTCAAGAAGGCCGATGCCATGATCCGCTTTAACAGTGCTGCGGACCAGCTCAAGGCCAAGGAAGTCCTGCAGCGCGTGCTGGGCCCGGACTATGTGGTGGCGCTAAACCAGGCAGAGACCACACCCGGCTGGTTGAGCGCCTTGGGCGCCAAGCCCATGAAACTGGGGCTTGATCTTAGTGGCGGGGTGCATTTCCTGCTGCAGGTGGACACCGATAAGGTGGTCGACAAGTATCTCGAAACCCAGGTTGAGGAGCTCAAGAGGGCATTCCGCGAAGGTGGAGCCCGCTACAAACATCTGGGCCAGGAAGGACAGGTGGTGGTGGCAGAATTTGCCGATCAGGAGGCGCGGGATATCGCTGCCGATATTGTGCGCAGTGATTTCCGTGATTTTGCCCGTGAACTGGATGAGAACGATGGTCGATTCACCATCAAGCTCACAGTGCTCGACACCCTGATCAAGGAAAAAGAGGATTACGCCGTAGGCCAGAACCTGACCACCCTGCGCAATCGGGTCAATGAGCTGGGCGTATCCGAGCCTATCGTGCAGCGCCAGGGCCGCAATCGCATCGTGGTGGAATTGCCGGGTGTGCAGGACACCGCTGCCGCCAAGCGCATTATCGGCAAGACCGCCAACCTGGAATTCCGTCTTGAAGCCGAGCCGGGCAAGACGGTGCCCCGTGAAGAGTTTGAGTTCAAGGATCCCAATGCCATGCCGCGCACGGCCTGGCTGGAAAAAACCATTGTGATTACCGGTGATCAGGTCAGCAACGCCTCCTCGGGTTTTGATGAAAACGGTCAGCCCCAGGTCAATATCAGTCTCGACAGCACTGGCGGTCGCGATATGAATTACGCTACCCGCAATAGCATCGGGCGACGACTGGGCGTACTGTTTATCGAAACGCGCCCGGTCCAGAAAGAAGTGCGCAATGAGCAGGGCGAGCGGGAAACGGTCATTGTCCAGCAGGAAGAAAAGCAGATTATCAGCCTCGCCACCGTGCGCAGTGCCCTTGGGGTGCAGTTCCGCATCACCGGGTTGAGCAGCCCGGCGGAAGCCTCGGAGCTGGCCCTGCTGCTGCGGGCTGGCGGTCTGGCGGCGCCCATGTATTTTGTCCAGGAGCGCACCATCGGCCCTTCCCTGGGGGCGGAAAATATCGAGATGGGTATCAACTCCATCATTATCGGCACTGCCATGGTGGTGCTGTTTATGCTGGTGATTTACCGGGTGTTCGGTATTTTTGCCAACCTGGCGCTGGGTTTTAACCTGGTGCTGCTGGTGGGAATCATGTCGATACTGGGCGCCACCCTGACCCTGCCGGGCATTGCCGGTATCGTCCTGACGCTGGGCATGGCAGTGGATGCCAACGTGCTGATTTTCTCCCGCATCAAGGAGGAGATGGCGGCAGGGCTATCGCCTCAGGCGGCCATTTATGAGGGCTACCAGCGCGCCCATGTATCCATCATCGACTCCAACCTCACCACCATTATTGTTGGCGTGATTCTCTACGCTATTGGTTCCGGCCCGGTGCAGGGCTTTGCGGTGGTGTTGACCATCGGCATTCTGACCTCGATGTTTACCGCTTTGATCGGTACGCGTGCCCTGGTAAACCTGTTCTTCGGTGGCCGCCACAACCTGCAAAAACTCTGGATTTAGGTGTCAGTCATGACAACGCTCAACGTGATCAACTATATGAAGTGGCGCAAGCTCGCCGCTGTCATTTCCATCTTGCTGGTTCTCGGTTCCATTGGTTCCCTGGTAACCAAGGGCCTGGTGCTGGGGCTGGATTTCACCGGCGGTACTCAGATCGAGGTGGGTTTCGAAAACGATACCGATCTTGGCAAGATTCGCAGCCAGCTTGTTGCCGCAGGGTTTGAAAGTCCGGTTGTGGTGCACTTTGGCTCCCAGCGCGATGTGCTGGTGAAGTTCCAGGCTCAGCCCGATGCAGGACTTGAAGAGCGCATTGTCTCTGCCCTGTCGGCAGAGGGTGAGCAGGTGGATCTGCGCCGCGTGGAGTTTGTTGGCCCCCAGGTGGGCGAAGAGCTGCGCGATGACGGCGGGCTGGGCATTCTCGTTGCCCTGGGTCTGGTAATGCTCTATGTGTCGATGCGCTTTCAGTACAAATTTGCTGTGGGCGCGGTGGTGGGATTGATCCATGACGTCATTATCGTGGTGGGGATATTCTCGCTGCTTGAACTGGAAGTGGACCTGACCGTGCTGGCGGCAGTATTGGCGGTGATCGGTTATTCGCTGAATGACACGATTATCGTCTACGACCGCATCCGGGAAAATTTCCGCCTGATTCGCGATGCAGACCCTATCCAGGTGATCAATGAATCGCTTACCCAGGTGCTGTTGCGAACGGTCTACACCTCTCTGACCACCCTGTTTGTGTTGTTTGCCCTGTTTTATTTTGGCGGCGAGTTGATCCACAATTTTGCACTGGCGCTGATCATCGGTGTGGTTGTGGGTACAACGTCCTCAATCTATGTGGCGGCCAATATCATCCTGGGGATGAAGATATCCCGCGAAGACCTGATGCAGAAGGTCAAGGTGGAAGGCGTTGATGAGTTTGACGGCCTGCCGTGACAGGGGATGACGCCGGGGTGTGAGCCGCGATTTCTGCTTGCGCACTTCAGCGCCAGCGGTTTTCCCAGGCCAGCATGACCCGGCGCGGGTACCAGTACTCTCCGTAACTGCCGTTGTAGCGCGCCAGCGCTTCCCTCAGCCGACCCTGTTCTTTGTCGAGATAGTATTTGAGGATGGTGCAACCGTAGCGCAGGTTGACGTCAGCGTTGATCAGGTTGTCATCAGGGCGACCGATCTCGTTTTTCCAGAATGGCATCACCTGCATCAGTCCCTGGGCGCCAGCGCTGGATACTGCGTAGGGATCAAACCGGCTTTCCACCTCAATGACCGCCAGCACCACTTCCGGTGAAAGCCCTGCCCGTACCGCTTCCCTGTGAACCTTGCGCAAAAACAGCAAACGCTGGTTTTTGTCGGCAATAAAGCCTTGCAGATGGTTGGACTTGGCGAGCAGCCACACCTCGGCATCAAAGCGGTCTTCAAAACTGTCGGCCTGGCTGACAGTATTCTTCAGCAGGGCCAGCAGTTCCTCATCAACCGCTTCCTTGAACGGGCTGGCTACGCTGTTTAGCGCCAGCACCAGCGTGGCCGCAGTGGCCAACCGGGACAAAGCCTTCAACGCGCCAGTAGCTTTCAAGGCTAGACCGCCGGAGTGGTTTTGCCCATCAGGAAATCGTTGATCTGCACCAGTGGAACTTCGATGGATTCAGCATCGCGGCGACCCTTGTATTCCACTGTATTGTTTTCCAGCCCGCGATCGCCGACCACCAGGCGGTGGGGAATACCCATCAGCTCAACATCGGCCAGCATGGCGCCGAGGCGGCCCTTTTCAATATCCATCAGCAGCACATCGTAACCGCTCTGTTTCAGTTCCTTGTAGAGGTCTTCACAGGCTTTGCGCACGGCTTCCGATTTGTGGGCGTTGATGGGCACGATGGCGATCTGGAACGGTGCGATGCTGTCGGGCCAGATAATGCCGTTGTCATCGTGGTTCTGCTCAATGGCGGCGGCCACAATGCGGCTGACGCCGATGCCGTAGCAGCCCATGATCATGGTTTGTTCCTTGCCTTCTTCATTGAGCACCTTGGCGCCCATGGCCTCGCTGTATTTGGTGCCGAGCTGGAAAATATGGCCCACTTCAATGCCGCGGCGAATTTCCAGGGTGCCCTTGCCGTCGGGACTGGGGTCACCTGCCACGACGTTGCGGATATCCTCGATGCGGTGGGGCGGGCAATCGCGCTGCCAGTTGACCCCGCTCAGGTGGTAACCGTCGCGATTGGCGCCACAGACAAAATCGGCCACCACTGCAGCGGCACGATCGACAATCAGCGGGATGTGCAGGTTGACCGGACCCAGTGAGCCGACGCTGCACTGCAGTGCAGATTTCACATCCGCTTCGCTGGCAAATTCCAGGGGTGAGAGTACACCGGCAAGTTTTTCTGCCTTGATATCGTTGAGCTGGTGATCGCCGCGCACCGCGAGCGCCACCAGACTACCTTCTTCCTCGCCTTTTACAATCAGGGTTTTGACTGTTTGCCCGGAGCTGACGCCAAGCAATGCGCAGACCTGGTCGATAGTCGTTGCCCCTGGTGTGGCGACTTCAGCGAGAGTCTGGGTGGGGCCGGGGGCTGCACTGAGTGTGGTGATCGCTTCCGCCTTTTCAATGTTGGCGGCGTAGTCACTGCCGTTGGAGAAGGCGATGGCATCCTCGCCGGACTCGGCCAGCACATGGAATTCGTGGGAAAAACTCCCGCCAATGCTGCCGGTATCCGCCAGCACCGGGCGAAAATCCAGACCCAGGCGGGTGAAGATGTTGCAGTAGGTGCTGTGCATCAGGTTGTAGGTGGCCTGCAGGCTTTGCTGGCTGGTGTGAAAGGAATAGGCATCCTTCATGATAAATTCCCGCGCTCGCATGACGCCAAAGCGGGGGCGAATCTCGTCGCGAAACTTGGTCTGGATCTGGTAAAAATTGGCGGGCAGCTGCTTGTAGCTGCGGATCTCGCCGCGGATTAGATCGGTGATCACTTCTTCATGGGTGGGGCCCAGGCAAAAATCCCGCTGATGGCGGTCATTGATGCGCAGCAGTTCCGGCCCGTACTGCTCCCAGCGTTTGGATTCCACCCACAGGTCGGCGGGCTGCACCACGGGCATCAACACTTCCTGCGCGCCTGATTTGTCCATTTCTTCCCGCACGATTTTCTCCACGCGGCGCAGTACCCGCAAGCCGATGGGCAGCCAGGTGTAGAGTCCGGAGGCCAGCTTGCGGATCATGCCGGCCCGCAGCATCAGCTGGTGGCTGATAATTTCGGCGTCGGCGGGAGTTTCTTTCTGGGTGGAGATCAGGTAACGGCTGGCGCGCATGTTTCCTCTGTTATCAGGTAGTTTTCAGTGGGGGCTATTTTATGTCGCCTTGGGTGCGGGGTATAGTGCCGCCTAGAGTGACCGGTGATATTGACGCAAGGTGCGCCAATGCTGATGGTGAGGAGTAAACGATGTTTCAACTGGATCCGCAGCTGGAAAGGGATTGCGTGGTGATAGGGCGGTTTCCCCTCTGCCTGCTGCTGTTGAGCCGCGACGCCAATTATCCGTGGTTCATCCTGGTGCCGCAGCGTGCGGGTGTAACCGAGCTCTACCATTTATCCAGCGAAGACCGGGCTGTGTTTATGGCTGAGTCCAGCACTCTGTCCGAGTTGCTGATGGATGTGTTCGCCGGTGACAAGTTCAATGTGGCGGCGCTGGGTAATGTGGTATCCCAGCTGCATATCCATCATATCGTGCGTTACAGGAGTGATCCTGCATGGCCGCGACCCGTATGGGGTGCTGTTCCACCGTTAGCCTATACACCGGAAAATCTTCAGCAGCGGGTGAAGGACCTGGTGCCGTTGCTGAGTGGGCTTGAGTGTGAGGTGTTATTCGCTGGCGACAATTGAGCTGACGTCGGGAAACTACAGATGTATTAAAAAACCCCGGCAGGCCGGGGTTTTTTAATACTGCAGTGCAAGGCTGTTGCGCGCTGTATCAGTTCGCCATGTCCTTGAGTTTTTTCAGAGCCAGGATCTTGACGCTGGTGCTGGCAGGACGTGCCTTGAAAACGGTTTCCGCGCCGGTAAAGGGGTTGGTGCCTTTGCGGGCCTTGCGGGCGGGTTTCTTGACCGTTTTGATTTTCATCAGACCGGGCAGGGTAAATTCGCCTACACCGCGTTTTTTGATGTGGCGCTCGATGATGTCGGTAAGACCATCAACCACAGCGCTGACCTGCTTCTTGGTCAGGCTGGTGGTTTCAGCGAGTTCGTTGAGAATCTGGGTTTTGGTGTATTTCTCGCTGATAGCGGCGGCGGGTTTTTTTGCCGGAGCCTTTTCGGCGGCTTTAGCTGCAGCTTTGGGAGCGGCGGGCTTGGCTGCTGATTTGGCTGCTGGCTTTGCCGCTGCGGGTTTTGGAGCGGCTGCTTTTTTTGCAGCTGGTTTGGCGGCTGGTTTTTTTGCGGGTGCTTTAGTACTTGCCATAATGATTTTCCCTTTCTGCTTGCCAGAGTTTATGTGAGAACGACGGTGGCTTGTATCCTCCCCCCTGTTATTGTGGAATCAGGAAATACAATAGCAGCCGCCGTCATATATATAGCATCACCGATTGTCAGGCAACACAAAACCGTTAGAAATAGCTGTTTTCTGCAAAAAAACCTGGCAATTGGGTCCGATATTGGCATATTCGCCGGGTACTTTTCTGTGGCAGGCGATTTCAGCGCTCTTGATTGCGCGCTTGTCGATGCTTCTAGGAGCAGGGTCCGTAGGGTATAATGCGCCCCTTTTTGTTCTCCAGGTTTCTGGGTAAGTTCAGCTGTCTTCATCGGGAGATGAGAAACATGCCTATCTATGCGTACCAGTGTCAGGGCTGTAGTCATGTGCTCGAAGCCCTGCAGAAAATGAGTGATGCTCCCTTGAGTGAATGTCCTGCCTGCGGCACGAGCCAGCTCAAGAAAATGCTGACTGCGCCAGCCTTTCGGCTCAGCGGCTCAGGGTGGTATGAAACTGACTTCAAGAAAGACAACAAGAAAAACCTGGCTGGCGATCAGGGCGCAAGCCCGGATAAGGGCGGGGTTGCAGAAAAACCAGCAGCGGCTGCCGAGAGCAAGGCGCCAGACACCACCAAGAAGCCAGCGGATACGACTGCGGCCGCCAGCTGACACACTCAAAAGACAACAGTAATCGGGAATCAATCTAATGCGTACAGGCTATTGCGGCGACTTTCGCGCCTCCTCCGTCGATCAGGAAGTCACCCTTTGTGGCTGGGTGGACCGGCGTCGCGATCATGGTGGCGTGATTTTTATCGATCTGCGGGACAGGGAAGGCATTGTCCAGGTGGTGTTTGACTCGGATTGTGGCGAGTTTTTCCAGATCGCTGACAGGGTGCGTAGTGAGTATGTCTTGCAAATCAAAGGCGTGGTAAGAGCCCGCAGTCCTGGCACTGTGAACCCGGAAATGAAGACCGGCGAGATCGAGGTCTATGGTCGGGAGATCGAGATTCTCAATACATCCGAAACGCCGCCGTTCCAGCTCGATGATCATATCCAGGTGGGCGAGGATGTGCGCCTGCGCTATCGCTATATGGATTTGCGCCGCCCGCAGATGATGAACAACCTGCGCTTTCGCTCCAATGTCACCATCGCCATGCGCAATTTCCTGGCCGAGCGCGGTTTTCTCGAAGTGGAAACCCCGATGCTGACCCGGGCCACCCCGGAAGGCGCGCGCGACTATCTGGTACCCAGTCGTACCCATCCGGGCAAGTTTTTTGCCCTGCCGCAGTCCCCCCAGCTTTTCAAGCAGCTGCTGATGGTGTCCGGTGTTGACCGCTACTTCCAGATTGTGAAGTGCTTCCGCGATGAAGACCTGCGGGCTGACCGCCAGCCGGAATTTACCCAGGTGGATATCGAGTTTTCATTTGCCGATCAGGAGCAGATTACCTCCCTCTCCGAGCAGATGATCCGCGAGCTTTTCAAGGCTACCCTGGATGTGGATCTGGGTGATTTCCCGCGTATGGATTACGCTGAAGCCATGGACCGTTACGGTTCCGACAAGCCTGATCTGCGTATTCCCCTGGAGCTGGTTGAAATTGGCGACTTGGTCAAGGATGTGGATTTCAAGGTGTTTTCCGGTCCGGCCAATGACCCCAAGGGGCGCGTTGCCGCACTGCTGGTGAAGGGTGGCAATGATTTGTTGTCCCGCAAGCAGATCGATGCCTATACCCAGTTTGTGGGTATCTACGGTGCCAAGGGGCTGGCCTATATCAAGGTCAATGACATCAATGATCTGGAAAATGGCCTGCAGTCGCCCATCGTCAAATTTTTGCCGGAAGCGACCCGCAAGGCAGTGCTTGAGCGTCTGGGTGCAACTACTGGCGATCTGGTGTTCTTCGGTGCCGACAAGACCCGGGTGGTGTGCGATGCTTTGGGCGCGCTGCGCTGTAAACTCGGCGCTGATCTCAATCTCTATACCTGCGCATGGGCGCCTTTGTGGGTGGTGGATTTCCCCATGTTCGAGGCCAACGAAGATGGCAGTCTCACGGCCATGCACCATCCCTTTACGCGCCCCGCCTGCACCCCGGAAGAGCTGGCTGCGAATCCCCAGGATGCCTTGTCCCTGGCCTACGACATGGTGCTCAACGGTACCGAGCTGGGTGGCGGTTCGATCCGTATCCA
>LADM01000073.1 GCA_000961645.1 Gammaproteobacteria bacterium BRH_c0
CCCAGCGCAGGCTGCGCTCGCTGATCCGCCTGTTTGCCCCGGCGCTGCCCGAGGCGTTTGTGCGCGACTGGAACCAGCGCCTGCGGGACAACGCCAGCAGCCTTGGCGGCGCCCGCGATCTCGATGTGCTGTGCGACGAGATACTCGCGCCGGTTGTCGGCACCACCACAGCCGAAATCCACGCCCTGACACGCCTCACTGACAATCTCACCAGTGCCCGCCAGGCGAAGCGGGAAGTGTCTTCCAGCACCCTCAATCCCGCCAGCCAGGGACGCCTGTTACTGGCCTTCAGTGCCGCGCTTCATGATCTGCCCACCAACAACCTGATCGGCGCGGTCGATATGCACGCCTTCGCAGCGCTGCAACTCGACGCTATCCACAGCCGCGTCAGCAAGCGTTACAAGTCAGCCCGCAAGCTGGTGCCGGAAAAACTCCACGCCCTGCGCATTACCCTCAAGGGCCTGCGCTACGCCATGGAATTCTTTGCGCCGCTGATGCCCGGCAAAAGTGTCGCCCGCTACCTGCAGTCACTGACCCGCACCCAGAACGCCCTGGGCTTTATCAACGATCTCGATGTGGCCCGCACCCAACTGGCACAGCGCGCCGCTGATGATATCGAGCTGCAGCTTGCCAGCGCTTTTGTTTGCGGCTGGCACGGGCCGCGTTACCACAAGCTGAGCCAGCGCGCCGTCGACGAACTGGGGGCGCTGCTCAAAGGCAAGGCACCCTGGCATGACTAGCCTGTCCAGGCCGCCTGCCGATACGTTGGATTACCCCTTTCTGCGCCCGGAATTTTTCGCCGCTCTCGAAGACAGCGGCAGTGTCTGCGCCGCCAGCGGCTGGACGCCCCACCACCTCAACATCAACCGCGATGGCCGCAACCTGGCCTTTATGCCCCTCTACCTGAAAACCCACTCCTGGGGCGAATATGTGTTCGACTGGGCCTGGGCCGACGCCTACCGCCGCCACGGCCTCGAGTACTACCCAAAGCTGCTCAGCGCCATTCCCTTCACCCCCGCCACCGGCCCGCGCATCCGCTTTGCCGAGGGCGCAGACCAACCGGCAGTGGCACGGCAACTGGTGAGCCAGGTGATCGAACTGGCACAGGACTGTGGCGCCAGCAGCTGGCACCTGCTGTTCCCCGAACAGCAACAGCTGGCGCTACTCGAAACCTGCGCAGACGATCCACACCTGATGCGCCGCACCGGGGTGCAATACCACTGGTTTAACGTGAATCAGGCCCATTCACGCTACCAAAGTTTCGAAGACTTTCTCGCCGCGCTCTCCTCTCGCAAACGCAAGATGATCCGCCGCGAGCGCCGCCAGGTAGCGGAGCAGGGATTCCATATCGAGGTAGTCGGCGGCGACAATATCAGTGCCGGGCTGTGGGAATTTTTCTACCAGGTTTATCACCGCACCTACCTCAAACGCAGCGGCAGCGCGGGCTACCTGAGCCGCGATTTTTTCCACCAGATCGGCGCCACCATGCCGGAGCAGGTCGCCATGGCCGTGGCTTACAGTCATGACAAACCCGTCGCTGCCGCCCTCTATTTTTTCGACAGCGACACACTCTATGGCCGCTACTGGGGCTGCCAGGGCGAGTACGATTTTCTGCACTTTGAACTGTGTTATTACCGGGGCATCGACTTCGCCATCGCCAGGGGATTGCACAAATTTGACGCCGGTGCCCAGGGCGAACACAAAATCCTGCGCGGCTTTACGCCGGTGGAAACCCACTCCCTGCACTGGATCGCCAATCCCGGCTTTGCCGAAGCGGTGGGGAAATTTCTGGTGCAGGAGCAACGGCAGATGGAGCGTTATCGGGAGGAGGCGGCGGAATTGTTGCCATTTAAAAATGCGCAGGTTTGAACAGTCCTGCGGTGAGCCCAAGTACCCAGTGATTGCCAACCATGCAAGCGACTTGAAATAAAAATAGATCGGGGTCTACTGTTCGTGGGTAACTCTGATTTCTAACGCAGCCTTAAACGGACGAAGCGGGTTAGCGCGAAGATCCGTTTGGAGGATTTCTTATCTCCATCACCTCTGAGGTCATATATTTCTTGTAACTCTCCCACTCATAAGCACCATCATACATCCAAAAAATATCAGGCATTGCTACCTTATCATCCACACCCCAATAATCCTTGCTGACAACTTCACCGTCAATTTTCAATCCATGCAACTGAACGCTCTGAAATGTAATATCTGCTTCTTCTGGGATTTCAATATTGTATGCAGGTGTTACCCATCGCTCATAATGATCTTTTTCGTCAGACCAACGCGTAACAAAGCTAGATACACTTAGCCAGTTCGCCTTATAACCCTTCAGATATTTAGAGCAAGCATTTCTAAGAATTTCCTCTTCAGAGTATGCAATTGAATTAGTTGACGCTATTGGAGCCAATTCTTGCGAGCTGTGCTTTTTAAGAAACACCAAATATTCTTCTGCTTGGTTCAAAATCATCCCTGTAATGTAGAATTTTACTTCTTTTGAAGGGCCCTTAAATGATTCAAGTACTTCAGCTTCAACGTTTTGCGCGCATCCAATTTTCTCGCCTTTGTATTTTACCTCGATGAGATCCCCTTTTTTTACATATATTCTGGCAACAATATCTGCGTCATTGAAATATTCACTAATACTTTGTTTTATCCAGGTTGTGGCCAGAGAAGTCTGAGCAAACGCAATCAATATTAATATTGCAAGTATCCTCATAAGTGACCTTTGAGAAATCTAACGCCCGCATTTGCTGCTGGTTTGAAGCGCAGCGGAAAACCAGTCCGACAACATGCGCTTGTTAGGGCTATACAGGCTTAGCAATATCACCTACCTGCGGGTAATCAAAGGGAACAGCTTGCTTTTCTGGGTGTTCGATAGTTTCTCCCATTATTGCGGCTAGTGCACCACTAGAAGCTCTTCTGATTATTCGGCCGCCAGACTCGGTTCGGTTCGACTTTATAGTGCACATTTTGGGCTGCACATGCACAACAGACCCAGAACCTCGCACAATTTCAAGATTACCTAGACTTTCACCGGTAACGGGGTCTTTAATTTCTTCGGGCTCAACATAGTAGACTAAAAAAGTATCACCTTTCGATATACCATGCTCGGAACCTTTGTTTAATACGAGTGTGAGATCATCAATTACTCGAACTACAACAATTTGAGAATTTTGATTTAGTTCGCTCATCATTCACCACCTAAATAGAAACTTGGAACAGAAGGTTTAACAATTAGCTTAGCCAAGTCTTCAGGCTTATTAGCCTTAAGCGCTTCTACTTTTTCACTAAACTCTGCTTCTTTAATAAGGATAACTTGTATCTTTTTGTCGTTTTGGATGTTTATTACTTTTCCTATTCCGCTAAGGCGCTCAATGCCACCATCTAAGTAGTACACTGACACAATTGAATCATGAGATAAAAGTTCTGTAGGATCGAGGAGCAATAAAGCTGAAGCATCCCTGTAGGTCGCTGGAGGCTCGATTACAGTCCTGACACGAGGAAGACTTACAGTTGAATCTACGTTTGCATCGTAAGCAGCTCTAATAAAAATCCCCAATACTACAAAGATTAGCAGCCCCAGCACGACGACTATATTTAATGGCACTGCTTGGCTGCTAGGCACTATAAAGAAGCCAATAACAGAGACGGCAAGGCCAATAATAGTAAATAGTGCTCCCCAAGACTTCACGGCAGCTGACCATATGCGGTCTGAAAAAGTCATAGTATGTGTTACTCCATTCTTTCCGAACTCAGAGCCCTAACGCTTTGCACAGCGGCGCGAGGTACGAGCGTCCGGCCCCGCAGGGGCGAACTGCTGCAACTTGTTATAACTCATTGCGCTCCATACTCGCAGCCAACTCATTTGAGCCAAACTCTTTTAAGTGCTCTATTACCTGTGAGCGATCTTGAGAGGAACGATTTTGGCTGAGTTTGTACTTGCATTCAATTTCACTAATAATAATTTCAACGCCAACAATGGCACCCAACATTGATGCCTTATATTGTGCCTTCCAAGGTTGAGGCAGGGCTGATTCATATTTTTGAGTCAGAGCATCAACTACAGATTGAATTTTGGCGGGAGATGTAAATACTGTGCAATTACCGTAGATGTGTACAGCTTGATAGTTCCAAGTTGGCACACCAGGTGCAGCGTACCAAGAAGGTGAAATATAATCATGTGCACCCTGCAAGGTAATAAGAACCTCTTGACCATTCAATTCTGAATGCTGGGGATTCTGTAATGCTAAATGCCCAATAATTTTGGCTTTATCGTCCGATAACAAAAAAGGCATATGTGTGGAGAAAAACCGACCATTAACATTTGAAATAAGCTGACCGAATGCATTGTCTTCAACAAATGCAAAGATCTCATCTTTATCGGATATTTCAAAATGCTTGGGTATGTACACAGTCTATCCTTGAGTTATAACAGCGTGTTAATGAGGCCACTGGCCTCATAATAATTATTAGCAGGCGGCCTTTTATTTTTTTCTCCACGGCGGCCCTTACACCTAACAAGCTGAAATACAAAGATTTTATATTTCTACAATCAATCGAAAAACGAAAAAAAGGCCAGCGGCCTGATAATTTTTGATTAATCAGGCCGGCTCGATAAGGTCTCGTGGCTGGTATCGAGGGTGGGGCTACTTCCATGACGCGATCTCCTTTTCTCAAATCCTTCAATGAGTTCATGACGGCACATCGCTACAGTCGATGTACTATCGACTCCTGACTCGACCGGATCAATATTCCATAGTTTTCAGTGGCAAGCAACATCCACATCAATCATCCTCATGAATCGACGGAGCAGGGATTGGATATGCTTTTCGTGGTTGACTGTTACCAAGGACAGCAAAAGCGAGCACAAGGGTTTTGCGTTTTGCCCCTGAACTAAATAAAAATGCATCACCTGCTCCCGGATGCCCGACATTGCGGCTCAGTCTAAAAACTCAGCAAGGTCTTGACGAATACTCTGACCCGAACATCAACAGCAGGCGAGTCAACACTATGCCGCATGGGATGCACTCGACAATATCGCCTTGGCAACATCTTTGCGGGAGGCGCCAAGGGCGAGCAGTGATTTCATGATCAGGTCAATGGAAACTCCCGGATCACCCGCTTCCATCTTTGCAATCCGTGACTGACTGGAGTGAACCATTTTGGCCAGTTCAATCTGGCTCAGCTTGTTTTTAAGCCTGTACTGGCGGAGAGAATGACTAAGCGCCAGTTTCATTTCGATGTAGGCGGACTCATCCGGGGTGAGGCCCAGGAATTCGTCAGCGCTACCTGTTTTCCAACCGGCAGCCTCGAGCTTCTTGCGTTTAGTCTCTTTCATCGTCATACATCCTGAATCTTGACTTGCATACATCAATGACCGTCTTGGGTGTCGCCGTAGTCTTCTTTTGAAACACATGAGCAATAACAATCGCATCAGAATCGACTCGGTAGACTATTCGCCATATCTTGTCGCTATCGGTAATGCGCAGCTCGTGACAACGAGACCCAATTGACGGCATCGGTCTTGAATGTGGCATGGAAAGCTTTGCACCGCGCTGCAACAATCGCAGCAGATAGCCTGCCTCCAAACGGGCTGGCGCCGATAACGGCGGCGTCTTTACCATTCCATGTAGCCAAATCAATGGCTTGTCCTTTGGGCTCATGGCTGCAATTTATGCCGGATATGACATAAACGCAAGTAGGCGAATGATTAAAACCCACTGTTACCGGGCAAACACCAACAACTGGTTATTGGCAGGCATGGCGTTGTCTTCTGCCAGCCGCAGTCCGATCTTTTCCGCCAGTGCAGTCACTGCTTCAATGTCCCGGATGCCCTGATGGGACGCTACGGCCTGAAGGTGTTCATCAAAGCGGGCGTTGCTGTCGCTGGTGTAGCGGCCTGCGTATTTGAAGGGGCCGTAGAGCGCAATCACCTGCGGCTGGAGGGTGTCGATTCCGGTAAACATCGCCTCTACGGCGTGCCAGGGCATGATATGGCAGGTGTTGGCGCTGAAGATGGCGTCGTATGGCCCTTTAGGCCAGGGATCGCTGAGCACATTGAGGGGCAGGGGCCGCAGCAGGTTGGGGGCGGGGTTGTCGTCAATCCAGGCGTTGATGCCGCCGTGGTGCTCGGCCACATCGCTGGTTTGCCATTCAAGGTGGGGCAGGTGCGGTGCAAAGTGCACGGCGTGCTGGCCGGTGCCGCTGCCGATTTCCAGCACGCGGCGGCAATCGGCAAATACCCGCTGGAGGATGGCAAGGATGGGCCCCTTGTTGTTTTCGCAGGCTTGGGAAAAGGGCTTCATTCGCTCTCACCCGGTATCTCGTCCCGTAAAAACACCCACTCCCGCGCCGATGACATGGCGGGGTTGTAGCGGTAGCCGCCGTCGTCAAAGCCCTTGATGTCCTCCGGGTCTTTGAGGCGCTGGCGGATGATATGGCCCGCCATCATGCCGCGCGCCTTTTTGGCGTAGAAGCTGATGATCTTGTACTGCCCGCCCTTCTTGTCCTTGAACACCGGTGTGATCACTTCGGCGGCGAGTTTTTTCGGCATCACCGCTTTGAAGTATTCGTTGGAGGCGAGGTTGATCAGCACTGGATGCCTGTCATTCTCCAACACCTGGTTGAGGGCATTAGTGATGCGCTCACCCCAGAACTGGTAGAGATCCTTGCCGCGCTGGTTGGCAAAGCGTGTGCCCATTTCGAGCCGGTAGGGCTGCATCAGGTCGAGGGGTTTCAGCAAGCCGTAGAGGCCGGAGAGAATGCGCAAATGCGCCTGCGCCCATTTGAGATCGGCGGCGGTGAGTGTCTGCGCCTCCAGGCCGGTGTAGACATCGCCCTTGAAGGCGAGGATGGCCTGGCGGGCATTGTCTTTCGTGAATGGCCGCTGCCAGTCGAGGTAACGGCCAAAGTTGAGATCCCCCAGCTTGTCGCTGATGCCCATCAGTTCCGACACCTGGGGCGGGCTCAGGGCACGCAATTCCTCAATCAACGCTTCGGCATCGTCGAGAAAATCAGGCTGGCTGTGAGTGCGAACCTTGAGCGGCGTGTCGTAATCGAGGGTTTTGGCAGGCGAGATGACAATCAGCATGGCGGTTCCGGTTTATTGGCGACGCACAACCATAGTGAAACCGCTGGCAAAAGTGAATAGTACCGCACGCCTGCCCGGGTGAATCTGCGCGGTGCATGTCACACCAGCAGACGACCTTGGTCGCCTTATCGGATATTTTGTCACCCCGCTTACCCTACCGACCGGCAATGTGGTTTATGATCCTCTGACCGGGTTACAGGGCTGCCTGTCTGGCAGTAAAAACAATAAGCGGAGCTGTGAATGGTCACCCAGTCAGGTTTCAACCGCCATGGTGTACTCTGGCTTGTGGCCCTTGCCCTGCTGTATTTTCTCAGCGCCCGCTTGAGCGTAGCGGTTTTCAGCTTACCGTTCTCTGGCATGATCCTGCTGTGGCTGCCCGCCGGGATTGGTCTGATCATGGCCATGGCGATCGGCTGGAAGGCCCTGCCCCTGATCATGCTGGTCAGTTTTCTCGCCAACTCGCTGGACATGAGCGTGGATGGCTTCTCCCAGTGGATGCACACCCTGATCCTGACGTTTGCCGACGGTCTGGCCCCTTGCCTGGCCGCCCAGCTGTTTCGCCTGCGGCTGCCCTCGGGATTGCAGATGGCGAGGGACCTGGGGCCCTTCACCCTCTATATATGCCTGTTGCCCAGCCTGATCGGGAGCGCCATCACCCTGGGTACGTTCCTGTGGGGCGGCAGTATCAGCTGGCAACAAGTGCCAAACCTCGGCCTTAATCTGGTGCTGGCCTACAGCCTTGGCATCCTGTTGATCTGGCCGCTCTATCAGTTATGGCGCCAGTCCGAGCCGCTGGATATGGCCGCCTGGTTGTGGATACTGTTTGCTGTCGCGGTCAACGGATTGCTGTTTCTGCTAACGGTTCAGTTTAGCGGCGGCCTGGTCTTTCTTATCCTGCCGGTCCTGCTGATGCTGACCTTCAAGGCGCGCCCCCAGGGGGTGTTGCTGGCGTTGCTGGTGACGACAATCATCCTGATTACCGGGGCGATACGCATGCCCGGCCCCTGCGTCATCCCTGACAACCCCGAAGCCCGCCCCATGCTGATGGGTTTTGTGTTCACCATGACCTATGTGGTCCTCTGCCTGTGCCTGTACTACCGTGAGTTGCTGGCCTCCGACACATCGCGCCAGCGCTGGCGCAATGCCGCCCTGCACGACCCGCTCACCGGCCTCACCAACAGGCGGGCACTGATGAAAACCCTGAGCGATGAATCCGACCGCAGTAAGCGCACCGGGCGACCCTTTGCCCTGGCCATGCTCGATCTGGACCATTTCAAGCGCATCAATGACAACCATGGACACAAGGCCGGTGACCACGCCCTCAAGGCCATTGCCGACCTGCTGCATGCCCAGTGTCGCGGTATTGATAGTGTGGCGCGGATGGGGGGCGAGGAGTTCGCCATTTTGCTGCCGGAAACCTCCCTCGCTTCAGCAATACCAGTGATGCAGCGAATCCTTGAGGCGGTGGAGGCCCTGGATATCCGCCTGGCAAGTGACAATGTCCGGCTCACCATCAGTATCGGCGTGGTGGACGCCAGCGAGGGCGGCTCCGTAGACCAGCTGCTTGAGGAGGCAGACGCGCGTCTCTACCAGGCCAAGAGGGACGGCAGAAACCGGATTGTTGCCAGCAGTGTGGACAATCCTGACTAGGGCCTGCATAGATAGCTACAGCGCCAGTTCCACCCCCACAAACAGGCTGCGGGGTACACCGGGAAAGTAGCGGTCGCCACCAAAACTGGTGAAATCGGCGCGCTCGGCGTATTCCGTATCCAACACATTCACCAGCCGGGCAGACAGGGTCAGCGCCGGGCTGAGCTGCCAGCGGGCGCGGAGATTGATAATATCGTGGCCGCCGTAGCGGTGGCGGTTTTCCGGATCGGTGAAGTAACCACCCATGCGCTGCCATTCCAGTTCGGCGCGGGTGCTGTCGGTCACAGCCCAGCCCAGCTGGGCAGCGCCGAAGTGATGGGGCGCTGTATCCACATCGTTGCCGTTGATATTCACCCCACTGAGAATTTCATCGTAGGCATAACGATGGCGGGCGACGCTGGCGGCGAGGTTGATATCCAGCACCGGTGTCAGCTGGTAGGCGACAACCGCCTCCAGCCCGCGGTGCTCTGTCTCGCCATTACTGACATTGAAAAATGCCGTGTCGCGGAATATCACGTTGTCTTTTTCCATGGCGTAGGCCACCACTTCATAGCGCAGCCTGTCGGTGCTGCCGCGCACGCCGATTTCAATGCTGTCGAGCTGTTCCGAATCCAGGTCGGCCTCCTGCTGTGCCCGTTCCAGGCGATACATCTCCACCGCCTGGGGGGCGCGAAAGCCCCGCGCCAGGGTGGCGAACAGCTGGTGGTCGTCGCTGAGGTTGTAGAGCAGGCCGACTTTGGGGGACAGGTTGTCGAAGCGGTCGACACTGTCGGCGGGGCGACTGTAGCGGCAGCCGCCAGAGCTGCAGGGCGTGCCGTCATCGCGGGTGCGGCCGGTGAGCATGCGGTTGTCGTAGTCGTAACGCATATGCTCGTAGCGCAGCCCCGCCGACAGTTTCCAGCGGGTTGCAAAGCGCCAGTCCCACTGCACAAAGGGCGCCAGCTGGCGGGCATTCACACTGTAATCATAGTGCTTGCCAACGGGAATGGTCGCCTGCAGGAACGGCGATCCCTGGGTGGGTGAATCCTGGCTCTGCTCCAGCCAGCCCCTGGTGAACTCCACATCCAGCCCGGCAATCAGTCGACTGTTGTCACCGTAGCGAAACAGGGCACTTTGCACCCCGGCACTGCGCTGGCCGTTTTCCTCCAGGGGCTGGCCGGGCAGAAAATGCTGGAGAAAATCCATGCGGCTGTGACGCACATAGGGGGTAACCACCCAGGCGGGCATCTCATCACCGTTCTGACTACGGCCTTCAATGCGGCTCCACAGGCGCACGGCACGGGCATCGCGGAACGCTTCCGGGTTGGGGTTGGTGCGTACCAGATCAGCGTTTTTATAGGCCTCGTGGCCTTCGATAAACCCGGCGGTTTCCTGATTGAGGTTGACCGCAGTCAGGCCACTGGTAACCGTCAGCGCGTCATTCTTGTAGCGGTGGCGCAGGCTCAACTTTTGCTGGTCGACCCCCGAGTCATCGCGATAACCGCCGTCGTGGCTGTCGGTAAAGGCCAGTGCCAGATCCTCGCCACTGCCAGCCAGCTTGATGCGCCCGTAGTCGTTGGGGCCGGCTTCCAGCCCCAGGCGCCAGCCCTCGCCAAAGCGGGCCGGTTCAATCACATTGATCACCCCGTGCAGGGCGTTGGAGCCGTACAGGGCATTGCCGGGGCCGCGAATAATTTCAATGCGCCCGGCCTGCTCGCTGTGGGCCTCGAACAGTTCATTGACGTTGCAAAACCCCGCCGGGCGCAGGGGAATGCCGTCTTCCGCCAGCAGAAAACTGCCGCAGGCACCGGCGCCCGTCAATACCGGGGAGCGGATGGCGGGCAGGTATTCCTGGCCGTTGTTGCGGTGCATGCTCACCCCCGGCAAGCGCGACAGGGCCTCCTGGATATGGACATGGGCTGTCATCTTCAGGGCTTCGCCATCGAGCGCCGCGCGATTGCCCACCAGGCTGGCGGCGGGTTCCGCCACCCGGGTGGCGGAGATAATCACCTCATCCAGCTGCTCTGTGGTTTGCTCCCCCTGGGCTGCAACCGGGAACGGGGTGGCAGTGCCGAGTAACAGGGTGAGGGGCAAGAAGAATGTTAGGACCGCGGGTTTTACCGGCAAATGTTGCAACGACATGGGGGATCAGCACACCTTGGCTAGTTATGACTGTGTGGTTTGAGGCTATCTGCGCGACACCTCTGTTTGAGACTTCAGCGACCCCGTTCAGGGACTGGCAGGCACCACCTTCAGCACCCGGCCATCGACGTTGTCGGTGACCAGGTAGAGGGCGCCATCGGGGCCGAAGCGTACATCGCGGATGCGCTCTCCGACCTCTTCAAACAACCCTTCCCGCTCCACCTCGCCGCCCTCCAGCAGCCGCACCCGCTGCACCTGGGCACCCATCAGCATCCCGGCGAAAATATCGCCTTCCCACTGCGGCCACAGGCAGCTGCGGCACTGGGCCAGGCCCGAGGGCGCCAGGGACGGTGTCCAGTGGGTGAGAGGCTGCACGGTGCCGGGGTATTGCTGATAGGGCGTAATCGCCGCGCCGGTGTAGTCCACACCGTAGGTTGCCAGCGGCCAGCCGTAGTTGTTACCGGCCTCAATCAGATTGAGTTCATCGCCGCCCCGCGGGCCGTGCTCGGTGGCATAGACCCGGTCGGTCAGCGGGTCATGGATCAGGCCCTGGGGATTGCGGTGGCCGTAGCTCCAGATCTCGGGGTGAGCGCCTTCACGAGCGACAAAGGGGTTGTCTTGGGGCACGCTGCCATCGTCGCCAATGCGGATAATGGAACCCAGCATGCTGGACAGGTCCTGGGCTTTCTCGCGGTATTGGGCGCCGTCGCCCACCGTGATCAGCAGGGTTTCGTCCTTCAAAAACACCAGCCGCGCGCCAAAGTGAGCGCCGGTATCCTTATCGGGCCGGGCGCGGAAGATCTCCTCGATATCGCGCAACTGGTCGTCGACAAAGCGTGCTTTCACCACCCGAGTGCTGTTGGCTTTGGCCGTTCCGCCAGAATATGCCAGGTACACCAGGCGATTTTGGGCAAAGCGCGGGTGTGGCACCACATCGGTCAGGGCGCCCTGGCCGCTGCTGTAGACATCGGGCAACTGCGCCACAGGCTGCTCGACCAGGGTGCCGTTGCGAATCAGCCGCAGGGTGCCGGATTTTTCTGTCACCAGCATGTCGCCATCGGGCAAAAAGGCAAGGCTGTAGGGGCTGTGGAGACCCTCCACCAGGGTTTCAACCCGGTAGTTTTTCTCCTGTGCATGTACAACTGGCGCCAGAACAAGAGCCACAGTCAGTACGCTGCGAATTATCTTGCGAAAGCTCAGTATCTTGCGAAAGCTCATCTCGATTTCTCCCGGTTAATCAGCGCAAACACCAGGCCGCCAGCGGCGCCAGCCAGCATCTGGCAGGCAAGGCCTGCCGGACCCCGTGTGCCCGCATAGAGGCTAAGGCCGTAAAAGGCCATTTTCGCCAAACCCAGCATAGAGCCCATCAAAACCGCGCCCGCCAGGGGATATATCACCAGAGCGCGGGCATGGGTCCACTTTTTCAGCAGCGCCGCCACCGGCAGGGCAATCACAAAACCGATGACGATCAGCAGCAGATAGGAGACAAACAGGGCGTTAAAGGCCAGCCCATAGAGGTCGTGCAGAACAGTACGCAGGATAATGCCAGGGGGCAACTGCGCGCCTGCCGAGTGCAGGGCTGTCAGCACAAACCCGGTCTGCATCAGGGATGCCAGCACATAGGTGGTGAGCACGCAGGCCGCCCAGGCGAGCAGTGCGCGGATCACCGGGGCAGTCCTGGAAGATGGATTGAGCGCTGAATCCATGCCGTTATTTCTCCAGATATTAATCGAATTATGGGAGGCGCAGGCGGCCAAGTGTGTTGGCAAATAGCGGCGAATGCAAGGCACTGCCTGATTCTGCACGCGCTGGAATTCAGGTGCGCTTTTATGGTCTATTATGAGCACCTCTCACCGCAGGAGTTTGTCGCGCCGTGTCGACCTCATTCAATACTTCACTGCTTGTGCTTGTCGCCTTGCTCACCGCCTTCAGCGGCTGTTCTGTCAATCCCGTTACCGGCAAGAATGAATTGTCGCTGATCTCTCCGCAGCAGGAAGTGGCTATAGGCGCCGAGCAGTACCAGCCCTCCCAGCAATCCCAGGGCGGGCGCTACTACATCGACCCGCAACTGCAGACCTATGTGGCGAGTGTTGGCCGCAAACTGGCTGATGTCAGCGACCGCAAGGATTTGCCCTATGAATTTGTCGTGCTCAACAACCCGGTGCCCAACGCCTGGGCACTGCCAGGCGGCAAGATAGCCATCAACAGCGGCCTGCTGTTGCACCTCGAAGACGAAGCCCAACTGGCAGCGGTGCTGGCCCACGAAATTGTCCACGCCGCCGCCCGCCACGGTGCTACCCAGATGTCGCGGGGTGTGCTGGTGGGGGTTGGCGCCCAGGTAGCGGGCATTGCCTCCGAGAGTGCTGGCTACGGGCAATTGGGCGGCATGGCAGCGCAGCTCGGCAGCCAGGCCTGGATGGCGCGTTATGGCCGCGATGCCGAGCGCGATTCTGATGTCTATGGCATGGACTATATGGTGCGCGCCGGTTACGACCCCCAGGCAGCGGTGGAACTGCAGGAAACCTTTGTCAAACTCAACGCCAACCGCCAGCAGGACTTTATCAGTGGCCTGTTTGCCAGCCACCCCCCGTCCCAGGAGCGCGTCAACCGCAACCGCGAGAAAGCGGCCACCCTGCCCAAGGGCGGCATCCGCAACCGCGATGTCTACCAGCAGCGCATTGCCCAGCTGAAGCGCGACGAACCCGCCTATGAAGCCCAGGGCGAGGCCATCAAGGCACTCAACAACAAGGATGGCAAACTCGCCATCAGTCACCTCAACAAGGCCATCAAGATCCAGCCCCAGGATGGCTATTTTTATGAACTGCGCGGTCACGCCTGGAGCATGCTCGATGACAACGCCCGGGCCGAGCAGGACTTCAGCGCCGCCATCAGCAAAAACCCCAATTACTTCAGCCATTACCTGGCGCGCGGCGTGCTGCGCTACGAGAATGGCCGCAAGCAGCAAGCCCTGGCGGATCTGGACAAAAGCCACCAGCTGCTGCCCACCCCCACCGCCGCCTATTACCTGGGTGAACAGGCCGATGGCAGTGGCAACAGCGCCAAGGCCATGGGCTACTACCAGCAGGCGGCGCAGTCATCCGGCGAACTGGGCAAAAAAGCCCAGACCCGCCTCGCGGTACTGGAGCTGGCTCAAACACCCCACAAATACATCGCCAGCAGCCCCTACCTCGGCAACGATGGCTATCTGTGGGTGGTGGTGAAAAACAACAGCCCGCTGGCAGTCACCGGTGTGCAGGTACAGCTGGCGGACATGAATGTCCGCAAAAGCTCCGCCCTTTCCGGTCCGGCACGCCTCAACCCCGGTGAGCAGTTTGTGATCAAGACACGTATTGGCCCCATGGCAGATCGCAACGAACTAGCGAGATTCCGAACCCAGGTGACTGCGGCGAAACCAGCTAAATAAGTGATGGGCTGATGCCGAGCCGCCGGGGAGTGAGTTTCACGTTGCACGTAACACGTTTCACGTAAAAGATTCGGAGCCACCAAGCCTGGTGCAGGATCAGAGCGGCGCAAGCCGCATTGCTTTTACGTGCAACGTGAAACGTGTTACGTGCAACGGCCCCTCAAGCGCCAGTCTCCACCAGCCGCACCCAGTGGGGCAGCACATGAAGCTGAGCGGCAGCCAGCTTGATACAGACCAGCAACGGCACCGCCAGCAACACGCCGGACACCCCCCATAGCCAACCCCAGATAATCAGCCAGATCATCAGCACCAGAGGGTTGAGCTGCATATGGCGCCCCAGCACCAGGGGCGTGACAAACTGTGCCTCTACCAGATTGATGGAAAAGTACACCAATCCCGGCACCAGGGCTGTGAGCACGGGGCCGTACTGGACCAGCCCGGCTAGACAGAGGATGGCAAGGCCAATCAGCGGCCCCACGTAAGGCGCAAAGTTAAGCACCCCCACCAGCACGCCCCACAGCAGTGCATCTTCCACACCCAGCCCCCACAATGCCCCGGCAGTGACCAGTCCGAGTCCGATATTGATAATGGTGACAGTGACAATATAGCGCGACAGCTGCCTGCGGATAGCAATCACCAGTTCAACAGAGCGGCGCTTGTCCTTTACCTGGGGGAAAATATCGATCGCCACATTGAACAGCTTGGGACCAAAAATCAGCAAAAACAGAATCAGGATCAGGCAGGTCATCAGCTGGGCAATCACCACCGGCGTGGCCAGCAATACAGCAATCACGGCTTCCATGCCGCCCTGCTTGATTCTCTCGGTGACGACGTTTTTTTCTTCTTTTTCCTGCACCGGTGTGGGGGGAGGCGGAGGTGGCTCTTGCTCTTTGTCAAACAGGCCAAAAAAGCTGAAACCCTTTTTTTCGGGTGGTGCGGGTTGCACTGCCACTGCAGCAGCCGGGGGTTCGTCCTCCGGGTCCAGCTCTTCAGCCAATGAACTGAGCTGCTCGGTGAAATGGGCTGACATTTCAGGAATGCGCTTGGCCCAGCGCTGCGCCGGTTCCGCCAGCTCAATGGCCAGCAGGGTGAAGGGCACGCCCAGGGCGCCCAGAATCAGCAGCGCCGACAGGGTGCGGGGAATATACAGGCGCTTGAACACAGCGACCAGCGGGCTGAGCAACAGCGCCAGCAACAGGGCAACCACGATGGGCACCAACAGGGTTTTGGCAAAATAGAGGGTATACACAAGCGCCAGCGCCAACAGCCACAACAGGGCCCTGGATGCCATCGGATATGGGGTTTTTGTGGCAGATTCGATCACCGCTGGCTGCGAGCCGCGATCGGCACTCATGCATCGCGCTCCATGGCGGGCCCGAATGGTTGCGGCAACAATGAGCCGGAAAGACGCCACAGGCGAATGCCGCCCAGCACCCAGGAATACAAACCCGCCCGGCCCAACAGGCCGATGTCCGCAAGGGTGCGGCTGGAGGCCAGGCGCCCCGCCACCAG
>LADM01000127.1 GCA_000961645.1 Gammaproteobacteria bacterium BRH_c0
CCCGGGTCGGGTCCCAGGGGTTGCGGGGGTGGGTGCTGAGATCCGCATCGCGATGGGCGGTCATGGCCGTATTGCCCATGCCCGGCAACTTGGTGGTGCCGAACATAATGGCGCCTGCTGCGCGCAGCCGCTCCACTGAGATATCGTCGCTGGTGGCGACTATTGAGGTACCGGGACCATTGACAACAGGCAGGCCTTTTATTGCCGTGTGTTCCTTCACCGCCACAGGCACACCGTGCAGCGGACCCAGGGGTTTGCCACTGCGCTGCCACTCGTCGGCCTTGATGGCCTGTTCGCGGGCGCCCTTGGCATCGAGGGTCTGGAAGGCATGGAGAATGGGGTCAAGCTTTTCAATGCGCTTGAGAAAATGCTCGGTGACTTCGACCGCAGTGATTTGTTTGCTGGCGATGCGCTCGGCGATTTCCCAGGCTGGCAGCCAGGAGATATCGTCTGCGGGATCTGCCGCGCTGGCTGACTGGGCAAGCAGGGTGCCGCCAGCCGTGAGCGCCGATGCGGCCAGCAGGCCACCGGCCATGCCCTTCACCACAGAACGGCGGCCAATATCGCAATCAGTGTTATTGTCCGGGGTTGCGGCATCGCTGCCGGTTGCTGTGTTTTCCATCGCTGATTCCTCATTCTGTTATTGTTGGGTGCAAAATTGGCTAACGCTGTCTATGGAATTGGGGTGGAGCGCTGCGGTCTTTCCTGGCCGCTTGGTGTTACCGCACAGGTTGTCGCTGAATTGACCAGAACCTGGGGTCTTGCAGCGAATGTAACCGAGCACACCATGAAATTCAATAATTATACATTTTCGTCAAAATGAATTGCCGGGGCACGAGGCCCTCTCAGGCGAGAGTCATCTTGACTGCAACGATAAACCATAGCGGAGTGAATCATGCTGTTACTGGCCTTTCCCGAATGCCTGCCACAGGCGAGACAACTGGCTGAGACCATTCACTGCCGTTTTGGCGAAGTCGAACTGCACCGCTTTCCCGACGGCGAGAGCCTCGTTACCCTGCCGACACCGCTGGACCACACAGTGGTGTTTTTCCGTGGCCTGCACGATCCCAACGCCAAGCTGGTGGAGCTGATGCTGGCCTTCGCCGCGGCCCGCGCCAATGGCTGTCAGCAGATCATTCTGGTCGCGCCCTATCTGGGTTATATGCGCCAGGATATTGCCTTCAGGAGTGGCCAGGCCGTCAGCCAGCGCGTCATCGGCGAATGGCTGTCACGGCAGGTGGATGACCTGATCAGCGTCGACCCCCACCTGCATCGCATCAAGCGCCTGGAGGAAGCCTTCCCCCACTGCCGCAGTATCGCCACCAGCGCTGCCCCACTGCTGGGGGAGTTTGTTAAAGAGCGGGGTTTTGACGGAGTGCTGGTGGGGCCGGATCAGGAATCCCGCCAGTGGGTGGAGCAGGTGGCCAGCGCCTGCGGATGCGATTTTGTGATTGCCAGCAAGGAGCGCCTGGGAGACCGGGAGGTGCGCGTCACCCTGCCCGAAGGCAACTACCGTAGCCGCGCGGCGATCCTGGTGGATGACGTGATCAGTTCCGGCAGGACCATGGTGGAAGCGGCACAGCAGCTGCTCGCCCGGGGAGCGACCAGTGTCAGCGCTCTTTGCACCCACGCCCTCTTCGCCCCAGGCGCTGTCGAAGCGATGGCCAACGCCGGGATCAGCCCTGTCTGGAGCACCAATGCCATCCCCCACGAAACCGCCTGCATTGACCTGACCCCGCTGCTGGCTCGGGCTCTGGACGATTTAAGACAAGCGTCTTGACCCGTTCCCCCGAGGCGCATAGTCTTGACACCCTTTAACGGATGCCGCCCCTGCCACCAATGCACAGTTGTGAGGGCGCACCTTTCGACCATTCAACATCAGCCGCGGCAAAGATCAGTCATTCCACGCAGGAGGAATAATGTCCAATAACAACGCTAATGTGACCAACATGAAAGACAGGTACGGCCCCTGGGCACTGATTGCCGGGGCATCCCACGGCGTGGGAACGGAGTTTGCCCGCCAGGTGGCGGCCCAGGGCATCAATTGTGTGCTGCTGTCGCGGCGCGAATCCGCACTCAAGGAACTGCAAACTGAACTGGAAAATGACCATGGCGTGCAAACCCGGGTGATTGCCGTAGACCTCTCCACCGAGGGCGCCGTGGACATCATCGAGGCAGGGGTGAAGGATCTCGACCTCGGCCTGGTGATCTACAACGCCGGTGCGCCACCCTATGCCAGTGAATTCCTCAAGGCGCCCCTCGATGCCTGGCAGGGGCTGGTCCGCCTTAATGTCACCACCGTCACCGACCTGTGCTACAAGCTCGGTCAGCGACTGGTGGAGCGCGGCCGTGGCGGCCTGTTACTGGTGGGCTCCCAGGCCGGGCTGGGCGGCAACAAAAAATACAGCATGTACACCGGCACCAAGGGTTTTATGGTGAATTTCGGCGAATCCCTGTGGATCGAGTGGAAGGACAAGGGCGTCGATGTACTCAATCTGCTGATTTCGGTGGTCGACAGCCCCACCCTGCGAGCGCAGATGAAAAAGTCCAATATCCCCGGCTGGGATGCCCCCGATATCGGCGTGCCCAAACCCGTCGATATTGCCGCCATCGGCCTGCGGGAGCTGCCCCATGGACCGACCTTTATCCACCCCGAGGATGAGGCCACCCCGGCTGGCGAGACCAGACCGGGTGTCACCCGCCGGGAATCCATGCTCGAGCGCTGGGCCATCACTGCGCCCTTTGTGGGCGACGACTGATCGCATCTGACCAGTCTTTGCTGGCAAAAAACCCGGGGGCTGAGTCCCGCTCAAACCCCGGAACAGCCGCCTTGCAGTGCGACTGCCTGGCAACCTGACCTGCTCAACTCCCGTCCAATACCTCGCGCACCTTGCGCCCCAGATCCGCCAGACGAAATGGCTTGCCAAGCAGATGGACGCCGCGGTCGAGACGGCCATGGTGGACAATGGCGTTCTCGGTATAACCCGACATGTACAGCACCTTGATGCTCGGCTCCCTCTGCGTCACTTTCTCCGCCACCACGCGGCCAGACATACCGCCAGGCAGCACCACATCGGTAAGCAACAGATCATAGTGGGCGCCGCTGTCGAGCAATGACAGCGCATCGTGACCATCCTCGCAGGCATCCACGCGGTAACCCAGGCTGTGCAAGCAGTTGACCGTGTGCTCACGCACCAGCTCATCGTCTTCCACCAGCAACACCGACTCCGAACCCTGGAGAATGGTATTCAGCCTGTTGGCGCTGTAGGCGGCTTCACTGTCAGTGTCACCGCGCGGCAGATAAATCTTCACCGTGGTGCCCTCGCCCGCCTCGCTGTAGATTTTGGCATGGCCACCGGACTGGCGTGCAAAGCCGTACACCATGGACAGCCCCAGCCCGGAACCCTTGCCCACATCCTTGGTGGTAAAGAATGGCTCAAATGCCCTGGTCACGGTTTCGGGCGACATGCCGGCGCCGGTATCTGACACCGCCACCATCACATACTGTCCGGGGGTGATACCGTGCACGTCAGCGTAGTTGGCATCCACCGCCATATTGGCGGTCTCGATGGTGAGCTTGCCGCCCTCGGGCATGGCATCGCGGGCGTTGATGGCGAGGTTGAGAATGGCATTTTGCAATTCGTGGGGATCGACAATGGCCTTCCACAGCCCACTGCCGCGCACCAGTTCAATATTGACGTTTTCACCCAGGGTGCGGCGCAGCATGTCTTCGACATCGCCGAGCAGGGTATTGATGCTGGTCAGGCGCGGATCGAGGGGTTGCTTGCGGGCAAAGGCCAGCAGCCGGTGAGTGAGGGCGGCGGCGCGCTCGCCCGCTTTGTGGATGGCGTCGGCCTGGCTGCGAATCCCCGTCGGCGCCTGCTGCAGATAATCCTGTAGCGATTCGCTGGCACCCAGTATCACTGTCAGCAGATTGTTGAAATCGTGCGCTACACCGCCGGTGAGCTGGCCAATGGCATCCATTTTCAATGCCTGGCGCAGGCGCTCTTCCGTTTCGATACGCAGTGATATGTCCTGAAAATACACCGTCAGCCCACCGCCGTGGGGAAAGGCACGCACCGAAAACCAGGTGGCCAGGGGCGGGAAGAAAAACTCGAAAATGGCCGGCACCCTGTCCGCACGGGCGCGCTGGTATTCGCCGTGGAGCACCGTGTCGAGGGTTTCCGGAAATTCATCCCACACCGACTTGCCGAGCAGATCCTCGCGCCTGCGGTTGAGCAGCCGCTCCGCCTCGGCATTGAGGTAGACAAAACACCAGTCGTTATCGAGGGCATATACCGCATCGGATATGGACGTGAAAATGCTTTCCACCTCCCGACGGGCGGCGTTGGCATCAGCCAGCGCCTGTTCCCGGTCGGCGATGGCCTGCAGGTTTTCGATGCTGGCGGCAGTGATGCTGGCAAGCTGCACCAGCTCATTCTGGTCGTCCTCGGTAAACTCCCCGGATTCCTTGTCGGACAACTGGATCAGGCCGAGATTTTTGCCATCCATGGCCACAATGGGCACCGCCAGCCAGCCGCGCATGGGCGGGTGGCGATCACTGGCATCGCCAAAACCGCGCCAGGCTGGGTGCGCCAACAGCTCTGCCTGGGTCAGACGCATTGGCCGGTTGTGCTCGCACACCAGGCGATAGATTCCAGAGCCGTCGGAAGCTTCATCGTAATCGCGCCAGCCCGCATACTTGTCGGACAGGCTAACGGCATTGATGTCCTGGGCAAAACTGCCATCGCGGGTCAGGCTGGTGACCGCCTGATGGGCGCCGCTGAGCACCCGTGCTGTATCGGTCATATGACCCAGCACACTCGGCACATCGCGGTATTTGAGCAGCGCGGCGGATTCATCGGCAATCAGCTTAAGTCGCCGTGAGCGCTCTTCTTCCCAGCGGCGGCGTTGTCCGAAATAACCCAGCACCAGGAGGGAAGCAATCAGAAAGGTGGCAAAAAACAGGCTGCCGATCACCACATCAAACATCAGGCCACGACGCCACCGGTCCAGTATTTCCTGCTCACCGAGGCCAACGATCACCAGCGCGCGGCTGTCCTCAATCACTTTGTAAGCAGAAATGCGCCGCATACCATCAGCCGGATACACAGCGCTGAAGAGACCGCTGTTATGGCTGGCTGCCATGTCCTTCATCAGGCCACTGTCCTCGTAATGGCGACCCATGTGCGCCTCATTGTGGGGGCTGCGGGCAATCAATGTCCCTTCGGGGCTGAACAGTGCCACTGCACCACTCTCCCCCAGGCGCAGCACATCGTAAAAATCGAGCAGGTAGTCAAGCGACAGCGCGGCCACCACCACACCGGCAAAACTGCCATCCGGATTGGCGATACGGCGGCTAAAGGTAATGATCCATTTTTGCGCGGCATCGCCCACCGCGCCCTTGCGGGGAGCGGCAATAAACAGCCCGCCAGCGGGGTTGTCACGGTGAAAGCGGAATTCCGGATAACCCGAGAGGTCGATGGGATCGGGGCTGGCGCGCAGTGAGGTGGCCACCAGCCGCCCACCAACATCCATCGTGTAAAAGCCGAAGGTCCCCGAGGCAAGCTGCTGGCGACTGCTGAGAAACTGATGAACCTCTTCCACGCTCAGACCATCGCCCTTGGCCATGGTCTCCGCCACGCTGCCGATAGCCAGATCAAGACTGAACAGGGTCTGCCGGGTATGCTCTGCCAGCACATTGGTAAGGTTTTCGGCATCCTGATAGGCCGCGTCGATAACCCTGCCGCGGTCATTGATAGCCTGCAAGGCCACCGCTGCGGCAATCAGCAGGGCGACCAATATATTGGCCAGGATAATAACGCTCTTTATTCTCACCTTTATATGCCTCCCTACTCATTGAGATGTCAACCTTGTGCGGCGTTGTCAGCACTCAGGTTGATGGCCCTTGTCAGGCATTGTGCGGGCATTACCCCCTGCAATGGCAATACTTCCAGACCACCTCGAAGACGGACAGATGCTGGCACTGACCAACGGCCAGGACAGGTAGCCAACCAGTAACCGCTAAACAGTAACCGCTAAACAGTAACCGCCAAGCAATAACCGCAAAGCAATAACCAAAGAACAGCCACTCGGCTACAGCGCCTTTCAATACCGAACTCAATCCCGACAATCACACACACTACAATCCGATTGATCACCGTCAAATGCCCGACTAGACTGGAGCGCCATACTTGTTGACCGTAACCAGGCATTTTTCCGGGTAGCGGTTCATCTCTTCCAGACAATTGTTCATCAAGGAGTTAGCATGGCCAAGAAGCTGAAAAACAACGTTTCCGATATCAATATCGGCATCAACGAAAGCGACCGCAGCAAAATCGCCGACGGCCTTTCCCACCTGCTGGCGGACACTTACACCCTCTATCTGAAAACCCACAACTTCCACTGGAACGTCACCGGGCCGATGTTCAACACCCTGCACCTGATGTTCGAGACCCAGTACAACGAACTGGCCCTGGCAGTGGACCAGATTGCCGAGCGCATCCGCGCCCTGGGATTTCCCGCCCCCGGCACCTACAAGGACTACGCCAAACTGTCATCCATCAAGGAAACCGAGGGGGTACCCAGCGCCGAAGACATGATCGGGCTGCTGGTGGAAGGCCAGGAAGCGGTTGCCCGCACTGCCCGCTCCATTTTCCCGGTGGTCGACAAGGCCAGCGATGAGTCCACCGCCGATCTCCTCACCCAGCGCATGCAGATCCATGAAAAAACCGCCTGGATGCTGCGCAGCATGCTGGAGAAATAAACCCTCCCCATGCCGGGCCGCAGACCCTAGGGTCTGTTGACGTTTGGGCATCACCGCTGTTGCCCCTGAAAAAGCGCCAGTCGATACCCAAAGGGCACACTGGGCGCGAGGAACGTGGTTTGGTTATTCCAAATGAGTGAGGGCCTGCCCCGCGAGCGCAGCGAGTGCCTTGGGTACGAGCAACGACGAATGGCGCTTTTTCAGGGGCAACCCG
>LADM01000105.1 GCA_000961645.1 Gammaproteobacteria bacterium BRH_c0
CCCACGGCGGACCGCGGCCCGGCGCCGGAACCCAGCGACCAGGTGCTGGCCAGCGGGGTGAAAAGCCTTGCCGTGGAGCAGCTCGACAGCGCCAACCAGTTTGTGCCGGTGTGGCCACCCATCAACCAGGCCAGCAGGGTCGACAGCCTGCCCGCCATGGTGCGCATCACCCTGGTCACTGTCGACGGTGATGAATTGCCGCTGCTGGTGCCCGGCCCCGATCCGTCGCCCCTGACCTTGCGCTCCAGCGGTGGCGACGATGACTAACCGCCTGCGTCAGTCCGGGGTGGCGCTGATCGCGGTGCTGCTGTTGCTGGTGTTTATTCTCACCATCGTCGGCGGCCTGTTTTATCGCCACCAGATTCATATCCACAAGGTCACCCGCACCCTGGTTGGCGAGCAGGCGGTGCTGTTGTTGCTGGGTGCCGAGAGCTGGGCGCGCTCGCTGTTGCTGGCAGATGCCCGCAGCGGTTCAGTCGATCATCTCGGCGAGTACTGGGCCCAGCGCCTGCCATTGCTGCCGGTGGAGGGCGGGCGCATCAGCGGCTGCCTGCGGGATATGCAGGGCCTGTTCAGCCTCAACAGCCTTGGCAGTTACTCCATCAAAAGCTGGGAGGACGAGGTGCAGGCCGGTGCAGCGGGCAGCGTCACCACCCGACGCAGCCTGTTCCGCAATCTGTTGCTGCAATTGCAACTGGACGACTCCGACCAGCGCATCGCCGCACTGGTCGACTGGATCGATCAGGATGCCTGGCTGCTGACTCCCGACAGCGCCGAAGACAACGAATACCTCCTGCTGGAGCCCGCCTACCGGGCCGCCAACGGCTCCATCGGCGATCTCTCCGAGCTGTCCCTGGTGGCGGGGTTCAGCAGTGACGATGTGGCGCGCCTTGAACCCTGGGTCAATACCGTGCCCGGGGATGTACCCCTCAACGTCAATACGGCGCCAGTGCAAGTGCTGAGCGCGCTGTCGCCCCTGATCAGTCCCCAGGCGGCGACAGCGCTGGTCGAGCTGCGCCCCTTTGCCAGTGTCGATGCCTTTTACAGCGCCCTGGAGTCGGTAGCGGGGGAAACCCGCCAGACCCTGCTGACCCGCATCCCCCCCAACCTGCTAACGGTGAGCAGCTCGTGGTTTGCCATGCAGGCGGATGTCGAGTTGGCGGGGGTGCGGCTCGCCTACCACAGCCTGCTGCAGCGGGATGGCAGCAATGCCGTCCGGGTGTTGTCGCGCACCGTCAGTTTCCTGCCGCCCCTGCGGGATGAAAACAATCGTCCCGTTGCTATCAACAGCCTTTGCAACCAGCTGGAGGTGCATACCTCGTCATGATCCATTTCAGTCTCGATGAACTCCACCGCGCCACTGCAACTGGCGGCGGTCCCTGCGCGGTCTGGGTGCCCTCTGAACAGGTCGCCTGCCATCTGCTGGACGTGCCCGCCGTGGCGCAAAAGAAGTGGCGGGCCATGGTGCCCTGGATGCTGGAAGAGCGCCTCCTTGACCGCCCCGACAACTGCCAATTTATCTGTGGCAACAGGGATGGCGACGGCGCTGTGCCGGTGCTGGTGGTGGCCAGGAGCGTGCTGGCGGCATGGCAGCGCCAGGTCCATACCAGCCTGCCGCCCGGCAGCCAGTGCCAGCAGCTGATCCCCGACTTCTTTGCCCTGCCCTGGCAGCCAGGACAGGTGGTCGTTGCTGTCGTGGGCCAGCGCTGTCTGCTGCGTTATGGCCAGTGGCAGGGCATGGCGGGGCCGCCGGAATTTATCTGGCCGCTGGTGAGTCAGCTGCTGGGCGACAGTACCCTGAACCTGCAGGTATTTGCCGACAGCGAGGCGGCGACCCTGCCGCCCGGGCTGTCTGCCACCCCCGTCATTGTCAGCGCGCAGGCCCTGTTGCAGCGCCCCCAGGGTTCCTGGCTGGGGCTGGATGCCGGTGCCTCAGCGAGTGCTGTGCGGGCCAGCTGGCCCCTGGCGGGCAAGGTGGCAGCCGGTTTGGCGCTGCTGTTGCCCGTGCTGCTGGTGGCGGGAGAACTGGTCGAAACGCGCCGCATGGCCGCTCAGGCAAGTCATTTTGAGCAGGCTTTGGCGGCGGGGTACCGGCAATACTTTGGGATGGACTACGACTTTGCCCCCGCTGATTTCCAGCGCACGGTGTCGCGCCAGCTGGAAAACCGGGCCGGGGAGGGCGCTGGCGTGGGGCTGGCTCTGGTGGATCAGCTCGACCAGCTGCTGGCGGATTGCCCGGATTGCCGGGTCGACAGGCTGGTGGTGAGGGACGGGCAATTACAGGCCAGCCTCAGTGGCGAGACGGTGGGAGAACATCTCGGCCCAGCCCTGGCAGTGATCGACGAGCAACAGGTGAATTTGCAGGCCAGCGACGCTGGCTGGCTGTTACAGATAAAGAGCGGCAGCGCCCATGAATAAGAGACAGCGCTCATGAATAAGAGACAGCGCTCATGAATAAGAGACAGCCCATGAATAAAGTGTGGCAAACAATCTCTGCCCGCGAGCAGCGCCTGCTGTTGCAGCTGTTGCCGGTGGCTGCACTGTTGCTGTTCCTGGTGCTGGTGCGTCCGGTCTGGTCCGGGGCGAGTGAGGCGCAGGCCCGTCTCGACCTGGCTTTGGAAGATATCGCCTGGTTTCAGGTGCAAAGCCCCAGACTGATGCAGGACCACTGCCCGCTGCAGGGCGCCGGGGCTGAAGGCTATGATGTGGCCAGTCTGGCCCGCCAGCACGGCGTCCAGCTGGGGGCAGACAGAATGGCCAGCGCAGCTGCAGAGCTGGATATCAGCGCCGCCAACGGCAACCAGCTGCTGGGCTTTTTGCGGGCGCTGGAATGCCGGGGCAGCAATGTGCTGGCCCTCGATATTGAAACCCTCGACGCCGCTGGACAGGTGCGGGGCAGGGTGCAGTTGTCAGCGCCTGTAACAAATCTGTCACGCTAAGCTGTGATTATCTTCCGCCTGTTCATGGAATTGTCACAATGAAGGTATTGCTCAGGATCATTGTCGTGCTCTTTGCCCTGCTGGCCGGGATTGCGGTGACATTGCTGCTGGCGCCGGTCACGGCACTGGGGGCGATGATGTTTCCGCCTTCGCTGCAGATTGTCGAGGGTTCCTCACTGCTGGACGGGCGGGCGTTGATTCAGGATCGCGATGCATCGCATCAGCTGCACTGGCACTGGTGCCCGGGCAGCAGCCTGGTGGGGCTGTGTATCGGTTTCAATGCCGGCAGTGGTTTTGCCAGCGCCATTCTCAAACCTCATTGGACACAACTGGTACTGAAGGATGTCCGCACCGGAAACCTGCCCCCGGCGCTGCTGGGGATTGATCCCGCCGTTATCGACGGGCGCATCAGCGGCACTATTGGGCTGCTGTCGATTCCCCTCGCCAGCCCCTGCCCGTTGCGGGCGCTGACCACCACTGGCGGTGAGCTTGAGATTGATGGATTGCAGGTTATGGCCAACCAGCTGGAGAACCATCGCCTGACCTTGTTCGCCAGCAATGAAAATGCCCCAGCCCTGCGGCTGGGTATTGCTGGCCCCCAGGCAAATGGTGAGCTGCAGATGCTGGCGGACGGCAACCTCGGCGGCCAGCTAGAGCTTGTTGACCCGACCTCAGGGCAGCCCCCACGACCCCTTGATATCAACCTGACGCTGCCCTGCGGGTGGGGTCAATGAACGCGATGGTGCGCATCAACCCATGCAGCTGATAACCGCGAAGTTAAATAGTGCCAGCTGGCGGGCCGGGCTGGCAGTGCTGGGCAGCCGCCGTAGCCTGTGGAGCCTGTCCGTGCTGCTGGGGTTGTTGTGCCTTGCCGCCGGGGTGCGCCTGGGATTGCTGCTCGCCGTGCCGACACCCTTGCCGGAGGTCAGCTTCCCTGCCCCACAGGCACAGGTCGACACGAGCTACAGCCTCTACCCCGGTGCCGGTTCGGCGCCAGCGGACGAGGCCATTGAACAGCTCGACGTGGCCCGTATCAACGCTGTGGTGGTCGGCATTGTGAGTCGCGCCGAGGGGGCGTGGGTGAATATTTCCCTCGACGGCAAGACCGACAGGATTTACACCATCGGCGACAGGCTGGCGCCGTCGGTGGTGGTTGAGGCCATCGTCCCCGACGGGGTAGTGGTCCGCGAGCAGGGGGTGCTGCGGCGTATTCCCCTGCGCTCCCTGGTGGCGGAGGGTGCCCCCGCTATCAGTGTCAGCAGCCCCGCACTCGCCGTTCCAGCCGTGACGGGTGATGAGCTCGACAGCACCTCAGCCGCTGAGCTGATCGACAGCCTGGGAGTCACAGCGGTGATAAATGCCGATGGCTCAACGGGGTTGCGTGTTGACAGTCTCGATGCGCAATTGCCTGCACTGGGGCTCAGTGAGGGCGATGTGGTGGTGGCGGTCAACGGCCGCCCGGTGGCAGAGCTGATGGCCGATGCCCGTGCCCTGGCCGACCTGCGCGCTGAGCCACAGCTGGCGGTTACCCTGCGGCGCGACGGCAGCGAGCAGGACATCAGTGTTGACGGCGCCGTTATCAGCCAGTGGCTGGGGCAGTAGTCGGGCCAGCATTCAGGTGAGCAGGCCCGATCACATTCACAGGATTCAGTAAGAGCACAGAGATTATGACTTCAATTCAACGCCCTTCGATTGCCCGCCTGCTCAGACTGCGGATTGTTCTGCTCGCTGCTCTGCTGGCCTTGGCGCCGGTGCTGAGCGCCCAGGCGGAAAAACTTACCGTCAATTTCCGCGAGGCGGATATCCGTGCGGTGCTGGAAAGTGTCTCCGAGATTACCCGCCGCTCCTTTATTATCGATCCGCGGGTGCAGGGCAAAATCACCATTATCTCGCCGGAATCCCTCGAATCCGACATGCTCTACGACGTGGTGCTGTCGGCCTTGCAGGTGCATGGTTTTCAGGCGGTGGAGGACGGCGCTGTGACGCGCATTGTGCCCTTCAGCCAGTCGTTCCAGGTGGCGGGCGGCGATGGCGGCAACGAGATCCAGACGGTGGTATTGCGCACCAACTATATAAAAGCCTCGGAGTTGCTGCCGTCCCTCAAACCGATGCTGAGCAAGGGGGCCTTGTTGCAGGCCCACGATGCCAGCAACCATATTATCGTCACCGATACCCGCGCCCAGATTGCCCGGGTGCGCAGCATTGTGGCCGACCTCGACAACCCCCAGCAGGGCGCGGTGGACATCATCGCCCTCAAACATATTTCCGCCGGTGAGGCGCTGCATATTGCCGGGCAGCTGGTGCAGTTCCAGGGCCAGAACCTGAGTATCGTCGAGGATGTCCACAAGAACCGCCTGATTATCAGCGGCAACCCGACGGTGCGTCAGGATCTCAAGGCACTGATTCGCCAGCTGGATGTGGCGCAGGGGGATATGGGTGGTATCGAGGTGGTGCGCCTCAACTATGCCCAGGCGGAACCCATGAAGGTACTGCTGGAAGGGATTCTCAAATCGTCCCTGTTCAGCCGCAAGGTGTTGGGGGAAGGCAAGGATGTCGAATCGGCCTACCGCATCGAGGCGGACACTGCCAACAATGCCCTGGTGATTGCTGCCGAGTCCGGGGTGTCGGCGGACATCCTCAAGGTGGTGCGCCAGCTCGACGTGCCGCGCAAGCAGGTGCTGATCGAAGCCATAGTCGCGGAAATCTCCGAAGACCAGGCCAAGGTTCTCAGTGCGCAGCTGGCGGTGGCGGGCCGGGAAGGGGGCGCCATTATCAACTTCAATGACCTGCTGCCCGCCCTCATCGGTCTCGGCCTCGATGACGACATCGAGGCCGGTGATGTGGCCAATCTGCCTCTGGGCCGGGGGCTGACCGGTGGCGGCATCAGCTGGGATGACGACAAGAAGCGCGGCTTCGGCCTGTTGCTGGAAGCGCTGAAAAGCGACGCCAATACCAATATTCTCTCCACCCCCTCCATTGTCACCCTCGACAACCAGGAGGCCACCATCTCTGTGGGCCAGGAAGTGCCGTTTATTACCGGCAACTATGTATCCAACAATAATTCCGTCAGCAATCCCTTCCAGACCATTGAACGCAAGGAAATCGGCGTCAAGCTCAAGGTGCTGCCGCAAATCAATGATGGCGAAATGGTGCGCATGGCCATCGAGCAGGAAACCTCCAACCTGCTCGCCACCGCCGCTGCGACCGGCACCGCTGATGTGGTCACCGCCAAGCGCCTGATCACCACCAATGTGATGGTCGGTGACAGCGAATTCCTGGTTCTCGGCGGCCTGATCGACGAATCCTTTTCCGGCGATGACAGCAAGGTGCCAGTGCTGGGCAGTATCCCCGTGCTGGGCCATCTGTTCCGCTCCCGCAGCCGCAGCAGCAATCATTCGGTGCTGATGGTATTTATCCGCCCCACCATTCTCGACACCCAATCGCGCATGGCCGATGCGACCCGGGAGAAATACGACTACCTGCGTAACCGCCAGCTCAATTTTATCGACAGCTACGAGGGTGAAGTGGTGTCGCCGCCACTGCCGGAGCAGATTGAAGAGATTCACCGCTCCGACTCTTCCCATCCCTGACATGTACCTCGACTATTTTTCACTGCGCCAGCGGCCCTTCCTGATTTCACCGGATCCGGCCTTCCTCTACCCCAGTGACAGTCACCGGGAAGCGCTGGCGCATCTGCAATACGGGCTGGAGCGGGAGGGCGGCTTTATCCTCCTCACCGGTGAGGTGGGTACCGGCAAAACGACCCTCTGCCGCTTGCTGATCGAGCAGCTGCCCGACACGTTCCGCCTCGCCTATATCCTCAATGCCCGCCTCGACAGCCCCGGTGTGCTGGCAGGCATTTGCCGCGAACTGGGCATTTTGCTACCTGCCGGGGCGGACGCCAAAACCTGTGTGGAACTGCTGCACGACAATCTGTTGGCGGCTCACGGCGACAACCGCCAAACCCTGGTGGTGATCGAGGAAGCGCAGAATCTCGATCCGGAAGTGCTGGAAACCTTGCGCCTGCTCACCAATCTCGAAACCAGCAGCGCCAAGTTATTGCACATCCTGCTGATCGGCCAGCCGGAACTGCTTGCCACCCTGCGCCGCCCCGACCTGCGCCAGCTCAACCAGCGGGTGGTGTCGCGCTGTCATCTCGGCCCCCTGTCCGTGGCGGAAACCCGGGCCTACCTGAATCACCGGGTCACTGTGGCCGGTGGCCAGCGATCGCTGTTCAGTGGCGGCGCCATCCGCTGCATCCATCGCAAGAGCCAGGGCATCCCGCGCCTGATCAACCTGCTCGCCGAGCGCTGCCTGATTGGCGCTTTTGCCGAACAGCGGTCTACGGTCAGCGCCGCGGTGGTCAGGCGCGCCGCCACTGAGGTGCTTGATATCCCCCTTGCCAGCCCTGCCAGGTCGCTACCCTGGCCTGCGGCCACGGCGCTGGTTGTGCTGGCCGTATTGGTGCTGACCGGGCTGGTGCTGACTGTTGTGCCGCAGCTGGATTTGGCTGATTGGTACACCCGCTCCAGCGAGGTGGTGCACCAATCAGACTCACCCCTGGCGGTGCCGACCGAAACTTCCCCGAGCCTGGGAGTCTTCCAGCGCTGGCTGAGTCTGTGGGGCGTGGATGCGGTGGCCCGCTCCCTGGATGAAGCCTGCGGTGCAGCCCAGCGCCGGGGCTTGCGCTGCGATGTGGTGGAGGGCTTGACCCTGGAGGGATTGCTGGGGCTCGATCACCCGCTGCTGGTCACCCTCCACAATGACCGCGAGGGACTCGACTTCTATCTGGTAGACGGCTACCTGGGTGTCAGCAGCGGTCTCGGCAACGGTCTCGAAAGTGGTGTGCAGGAACAGGTATCGGTGGCCAACAGCAGTGGCGCCCACTGGCTCGACAAGGCGACATTTGCCGCGCGCTGGAGTGGTGACGGCCAGCTGATCTGGCGCGCACCGCCAGGCTACAGTGAACCCCTGCTGCCAGGCGCTCACAACCCGGCGCTGGTGGCCTTTGTGACCGAGGCTCTGATGGCGCGGGGTTATCTGGCCGAGCCGCTGGTGACCGGCGGTTTTTACACCGATTATCTGGCGCAGCTGGTGCAGCGCTTCCAGCTTGACCAGGGGCTTGGCAGCGATGGCATCCTGGGGGTGAGAACCCTGGCAGGGCTCAGTGCCGGTGTTGCCGGTGTGCCAACCCTGAGCGCGGTGAGGTAGTTGTGTCCTATATCCTGACAGCATTGAAACAGGCCGAGCAGGCACGCGGCGCTGGTCACAATAGCGCCGCACCCACCCAACCGGTCGGGAGCGGCGGCGCACCTTCTGCACCGGCCGCAGGTAATGCCCGGCTGCCCTGGCTGGGGCTGCTGGCAGTGATGGCTGTCATGATTGCGGTGCTGCTGTTTGCCATTGTTCGCGGCGACGGGCTTGAGTTGTTGCCGGCATCGCCGGCTCCGCATACCCCCGACAGCGCCGATCCTGTCGTGAATCAAGCTGAAGCGTCGATAGTGCAACTGAGCGCATCAGAGCAGGCAGATAACGGTGGCGACAGCCGGGCCGCCGCTCAGGTGAATACTTATTCCGGGGCCGCAGGGATGGCCAGCGAACGCCCCAGCCCCCAGGCCCAGGTTGCACCCCGTGAGGCGCCAGCATTTGTCCCGCCCGTTGCCGCGGCGAAGGCCGCGGATGAGGCTGCGGCCCCATTGCCTGCCCTGAATATCACCGGCTATATCTTTTTCGAGAACAAGCCTGCCGCCAGCAAATTGTTTGTTGACGGCATTGTCTACCGCCTTGGCAGCAGCCTTGGTGACAGTACAACTATTCGTGAGTTTAAGTCGGACCGGGTAATAGTCTCCCGGCGTGGAATCGACCACGAAATCATTATTCCCTGAAAATCGCGGCTTTTTTCTCCCCTGATCGCTGCTGGCATTAAGCTGCCCGGCTTTTTCGGTGCGGCCCTGCTGCCTGTCTGATACGTATTTTCCGTCATCAAAGTGCCACAAAAAATTCATTTCTCCGTCACCGGTCTGTCACGGTTGCTGGCTTATCGTGCGTGCTGCTCGGGGCCGGTGTCGGGGTGAGCCAGTGTTTCCCCCGCCCGAGCCAGCAACCACTCCTGCGGGATTTTTCCGCACAGAATTTAAATGCTCACAACATCCTGGAGTTATGCACATGAAAAAGAGTTTGATTGCTTTGTCGGTAGTAGCCGCAATCCTGACGGGTTGTGGCGGTGGCGGTGGCGGCGACGTGAAGATCGCCCCCAGCACCAACGTTGTCGATTCCAACAACACCACCAACAACAATACCGGCGGCAGCAATGGTGGCGGCTCCACGCCCACCAATCCCTGCGCCTCCTACACCAAGAGCAGTGTGACCCGCCAGGGTGCTCTGGATGGCGCTGATTGCGTCTACGGTGCCGACTTCGTGGATTTCGACAACCCCCTGACGGTTGACCTGACCCTTGCCGACCTGCCCAACGACGGCGCCCATATCTTCCGCGGCAGCCTGTTTGTTGGCGTGAACCAGAAGGGCGACCAGTCCGGGTTCACCTTCAAGTCCGGCGGACAGGGTCCCAAGCTCACCGTGCAGGCCGGCGCCACCGTGGCGTTGGAAAATTCTTCCGACTTTATCGCCATCAATCGCGGTTCCCAGATCATTGCCCAGGGCACTGCCGCCAAGCCCATCACCTTCACCTCGCGCACCGATGTGGAAGGCACTGTGGCCTACAACGCCGTGAGCCAGTGGGGCGGCATGATCATCAATGGCTTCGGTATCACCAACAAGTGTGCCTATACCGGCAACCTGGCGGCCAACGGCAGCGGCCTGACCCTGACCAACAATACCTGTGACGTCACGGTGGAAGGTACCGAGGGCCAGACCGAGGCCAGCTACGGCGGCAACAACAACGCCGACAACTCCGGTATCCTCGAGTACGTCGTGGTCAAGCACACCGGCGCCGAGATCGCACCGGATAACGAACTCAACGGCATCACCTTTGGCGCCGTGGGTTCCGGCACCACCCTCAATCACATTCAAAGCTACAGTACCTACGATGACGGTGTCGAGTTCTTTGGCGGTGCAGCCAATCTGTCCAACTATGCCGCACTCTATGTTCGCGATGACTCCATCGATCTCGATGAAGGCTACCGCGGCACCATCGAGTACGCTCTGGTTATCCAGGATTTGAATGATGGTGCCCACTGTGTGGAAGCGGATGGTATCGGCAGCTGGAATGAAGGCCGTGCCGCCGATATGGTGCCGCGCAACCTGCACACCCAGGCTACCCTGAAAAACATCACCTGTATCATCACCCCCACCCTGACCGCTACGGGAGCCACCCACGAGTCGGGCGCTGGTCTGATGATTCGTGAAGACCATGCCGCGAAAATGGAAAACCTGCTGGTCACCACGGCGTTCCAGGCTGATCCCAGTGGCAGCCAAAACCAGCAAAACTACTGCCTGCGTCATCGTCAGCAGTCTGTGGCTAGCGCGACCCTGACTTCCTCGGTCATCGCCTGTGCCGACCTCTACAGCGACTCTTCCGCCAATACCACGGCTTGGGCAGCTACCCAGACCGGCAATGCGTATTTTGCTGCGGATGTCGCTGGTCAGGACCCTACCACGGCCACCAATAATGGCCTGGAAATCCTCGACGGTTTCTACTCCATCCCGGCCAACCAGATGATTGTCGGTGGTGCCAACCCCAATATCACACCTACTGGTGGTGAGAGCTTTATTGGTGGCGTCAGCGCCAGTGACGACTGGACCCAGGGCTGGGTCTACGGCCTGACGATCCAGAACTGGGATGAGCCGCTGTGGGTTACCAACTGATCCATACGCTTGTCACCACCTTGAACCGGCCGTAACGAAAGGGCGCCTTACGGCGCCCTTTCACTTGCGGGTCACCCGCGCGCCAGCGGGTCACGTTGACTGAATAGGTTTGTAGCCATGAAAAGCAAGCGAAAATTACTGGTCGTGGCCATCGCCACGGCGCCCCTTTGGCACCTCGCCGTCGAGGCGCAGGATGTCACCAAGCCAGAGGTTAACCCCACCATCGAGGAAGTGGTGATCACCGCCCGCCTCAAAAGCGCCGCCGAGGATGTGGTGCTGGAGCGCATGGAGCACGAAGCCGTCACCGACTTGCTGAGTTCGGAAATGATTGGCCGCATCGGCGACTCCACTGTCGCTACTGCCTTGCGCCGGGTGCCCGGTGTGACGCTGGTGGATGACAAATTCATCTATGTGCGCGGCCTGGGCGAGCGCTATTCCAGCTCGTTGCTGAACGGCGCCACGGTGCCTTCGCCGGATCTGACCCGCAGTGTGTTGCCCCTGGATATCTTCCCCACCAGCATCGTTGAATCGCTGGCGGTGCAGAAGGGCTTTACGGTGGATATGCCCGCAGCCTTTGGCGGTGGCAGTGTGGATATCCGCACCAAGGGTATCCCTGAGGGGTTTGTTTTCAATGTGGAAGTCGGCACTGACCACAATACCGAAACCAGTGGTTCGGGCCTGGTGTACAACGGTGGCGGCGACGATGAGTGGGGCACCGATGATGGTGAGCGCGCCCTCCCTGGTGAGATCAAGAGCGCCCTTGACCGCTATCAGGGCAATATTGGCGTCAACAATATTCTCACCTTTATCCAGCGCCAGGATGGCTCCATGACCCGCGCCGATGCGGAGATCATCAACCGTGAACTGGCCAAATCCCTGAAGCGGGATATCACTATCGAGGACGGTGACCACGGGGAAAATATCGATGGCAAGGTCAGCCTGGGCAACCGCTTTTACTTTGACAATGGCATGGAATTCGGGTTTTTGTCGGGCCTGTCCTACGACCATGGTTACGATACCAAAATCAGTAACAGTCGCGAGTTCTCCCAGCCTGAAGAGCTGGTGGGCGAGGATACCGACTCCACCCGCTCGGTAAACCTCACCGGTAATCTGGGTCTGGGCCTGCGTGTCAACGGCGAGCAGGAGCTGACCACCACCAGTCTTTTTCTGCGCAACACCGACGATGTGGCGTCGATCCGCGATTACCATCCCCAGAACCGCCCGCTCTCCAGTGGCCAGGGATCCCGCGCCTATGAACTTCGTTTCGAAGAGCAGGAAATGCTGGTCAACCAGATCAATGGTCGCCATGTGTGGGGCGAGGAAACCCGCGATCTGCTCGGTCTGGACTGGGTGGGGGAGAAGCTTCCATTTCTGGATCAACTCAAGCTGGAGTGGTATTACTCCGATGCGGAGGTGAACACGGATGTGCCCAGTGAAATCAATGTGGCAGCTCTTACCGAGACGGTGCCGGGGACTGGCGAAGTGCTGTCATCAACCGTGCAGCCCGGTGCCAGTATGGGCAACTATCGCTTTACCGATCTTGAAGATGAGGTGCTCAGTCAAGGCTGGGAGCTTAGCCTGCCCTTGTTTGTCGGCCCCTTCGACATCGAGCTGGCCGGGGGCTGGGACTATGTGCGCAAGACCCGGGTCTACGAACAGCTGGATTTCCAGTTGGGGTCCTCGGACTCCAGAGTCACCGCAGTCACGGGTCAGGAACTCGGTGATCTGTTTGGCGATGCCAATATCGACAACCCGGATTACGGTTTTGGTCTCAATGTGTCCCCCGCTACCGCCCGCAGCTACCTGGCAGCCGTCACCAATGATGCCGTCTTCCTCAAATCCGACATCACCTGGCAGGATACCTGGCGCCTGATTGTCGGTGCCCGCTACGAGGAATATATCCAGGTGGCGCTGCCCTGGCAGCCCCTCAATTACACCTCTAGTCAGATATCCATGGACCCGGATGAGCTTGCCCGCGCAGTCTTTACTGACGATCAGGTCTATCCCGCTCTGTCACTGGTTTATATGGGGCAGGATTTTTGGGCGGAGACCTTCCAACTCAGGTTCAACTACTCGGAAACTGTAGTGCGCCCTGATCTGCGCGAAGTGTCCGATGCCAGTTACCGTGATCCCATCACCGATTTCCTGGTATTCGGCAACCCGGATGTGGTGCCCTCGGATCTTAAAAACTACGATCTGCGCGCGGAATGGTTCTTCGACAATGGCGACAGCTTTACCGCTACCCTGTTTTACAAGGACATTGCCAACCCCATCGAGTACTTTGAAACCGCCGGTGGCGAAAACCTGCTGACCTCACAAATCGTCAATGCCGAGAGTGGCGAGATGACAGGTATTGAACTGGAGTGGCTCAAGGAGTTGTCCTTCCTGGGTGATATGTTCACGCCGTTCTTCCTGTCCGGCAACATCACCTATATGGACCACGAACTGGTGGCCGGCAGCAACGCTGACGCCCCCACCAATGCCAAGCGCGGTCTCTCGGGTGCATCGGATTATGTCGCCAATATCCAGCTGGGGTTTGATTCCGATGACGGCAAACATGCGGCTACCCTGGTCTACAACGTATTTGGCGAGCGCCTGTACACAGCTGGCCGCCTGGGTGATCCGGATACCGAGGAACAGCCGTTTCACTCTCTGGATATGACTTACTCCTATTACCTCAATGATAATTTCACCATCAAGGCCAAGCTCAAAAACCTGCTCAACGAGTCGGTGGTGCTGGAACAGGGTGGCATCGACATTTATGAAGAGGAGAAAGGCATGGCGGTGAGTCTGGCGGTACAGTGGCAGTACTGATTACCCGCTAGTGTTCAAAAGAGTTAAAAAGGGGTCGCCATCAGGTGGCCCCTTTTTTTATGACAGATTTTTGACAGATGTGGTGAGTTTGCTTTGTATATACTTTTTTGCTGGCTATAATGCCCTGTCAGCAAGCACGGTATAGGTCATGGGAGAAAAGAAGAAAAAAACTGTCGGCAAGAAGGACGCCCAGCTCATCATCCGGATCAGCAAGGAGGAGCGCAAAGCCTTTGTCGATCTCTGCGAAGAGCTGGATACCAGCGCAGCGCGGGAAATTCGCCGCTTTATGCGCGATTTCGTCGCCAGCCGCAGCCCCGGAGAAGAGCTCGGCCAGGGCTGATATCCATGCTTGGCGAAGTTAGCCTCGGCAACTCCTGCTGATAGCTTCAGCAGCTCTTACTGAATGGAGAGCGCGAGCTGATCACCATTCTGTTCATCCCTGACGATTTGGTAAACAAACCGCTTTTTCACACCGCTCAGCACTGCTGTTTCGCCCTGCTCGTAGTTGCGGGCAAAGGTGGTATTTTCCAGGGTGCGCACGGTGGCATTGTTGAAGAAACCGCGCGGAGACGCGTCGAGAATGACGATATTCTCGGCCTTGCCCTGCTCGTTGATGTCGTATTCCACCAGTACTTCACCAGTGAGTCCGCGGCGCAGGGCCATTTTCGGGTAGACCGGTTCCGGCTGCCAGACGGTTGCGCCCTTGTTGATGGACATGCCCTGCAATCCGGTGACTTCAATATCGTAGAGCGCATCGCCTGCCTGGACAGCAGACATACCCATCAGCAGTGAGGCTGAAACAATCATTGCAGTGATGTTTTTCATTGTTATATCCCCTGTTTTTTTGGCCGTGCCCAGGACCATCCAGCGCATCGGCCTGTTTGTGATACCCTTTCTATATACCAAGTATATACATTATCGAATTGCGGGCAATATTTTTTTCAAAAAAAGGCAGTTTGTCATTGTAGTGTCATATTGGAGTGGTATGAGCGTGGCCGGAGATGCTGCCAGTGTTGGCCTTGCATTGAGCAGTGAATAGGGCGATCCTTGCGCCCAGCCAAATCCGCCAGGATTAACTTCCTACTGCCCTTGCTGGTGCCACAGGTTCCGCCCCGCTTATGCACGATCGCGCCTTCAAAGACCCTCAGCGTGAGTACCGTCTCTTCTACCTGCGTTTGGGCGTGGCGGTGCTGGGCTTGGTGGTGCTGACCGGCATTGTGCTGTGGCGCTACTACTACCTTCAGGTTGTGCGCCACAGCGATTTTGCCACCCAGTCTGAGAACAATCGCGTGCACGTGCGCCCGGTGTCGCCAACGCGGGGGCTGATTTACGATCGCAACGGCGTGCTGCTGGCGGATAATCGCGCCGGTTTCAGCCTGTCTATCGTGGTGGAGAGGACCGACAATCTCGACACTCTGCTGGCCGAGCTAGACTCCCTGCTCAAGCTGGACGATGAAGAGTTGGAGCGCTTCCAGCGCCAGACCCAACGCCGCAAGCCCTATGAACCTGTTCCCCTGCGCATCAACCTCAGCGAAAAGGAGCAGGCAGTACTGGCCGTCAACGAATACCGCCTGCACGGGGTGGAGATCACTGCCCAGCTGGTACGCCACTACCCCCATGGCGAGCTGTTGTCCCATGTGCTGGGCTACGTCGGGCGCATCAATGACCAGGAATTGCCGGAACTCGACCCGGTGCGCTACAGCGGCACCTACGTGATCGGCAAAACGGGTGTTGAAAAGTTCTACGAGGATGAGCTGCTCGGCGATGTGGGTTACGAATATGTCGAAACCAACGCCCGCGGGCGGGTCATGCGCATGCTGGAGCGCATCGCCCCGGCAGTGGGTGCGGATCTCACCCTGCACCTGGATATCCGCCTGCAACAGGTCGCCTACGATGCTCTCGGCGAGGAGCGTGGTGCCGTGGTGCTGCTGGATACCCGCAATGGCGGTGTGCTGGCGATGGTCAGCAAGCCCGGATTCGACGCCAACCAGTTTGTCACCGGTATCAGTTACAAGAACTATCAGGAGCTGCTCAATTCTCCCGACCGGCCGCTCTTTGATCGCGTCATGCAGGGCCAGTATCCGCCCGGCTCCATCGTCAAGCCGGTGTTCGGTTTGGCTGCTCTCGAAACCGGGGTGATGAGCATGGACACGGCGATCTTTGATCCGGGCTTCTATCGCCTGCCCAATCACAGCCACAAATACCGCGACTGGAAAAAGGGCGGGCATGGCTCGCGGGTGAATCTCCACGACGCCATTGTCCAGTCGTGCGATACCTACTTCTATACCGCCGGTGTGAGGATGGGCATTGATAACCTGCATGCCTACGGGGTGCGCTTTGGCTTTGGCGAAAAAACCGGCATCGATCTGCCTGCTGAACGCACCGGCATCATGCCCTCCCGCGACTGGAAAAAGGGCGTGAAGGGGGTGAGCTGGTATCCGGGCGACACGGTCAACACCAGTATCGGTCAGGGTTTTATGCTGACCACGCCGCTGCAGCTGGCGGTTTCCGCCAGCCGTGTGGCCAGTCGCGGCGAAATTCGCGCCCCCAGGCTGGTCAGCAGGATCGGCGACACAGCGTTGGACCAGGGACCACCCGATGGGGTGATCAAGGGCGATAGCCGCCACTGGGATTATGTGATCAATGCCATGACCGATGTGGTCCACGGCCAGCGCGGCACAGCGAAGATTATCGCCAAGGATCTCGATTACCGGATCGCGGGTAAAACCGGCACCGCCCAGGTGGTGGGTATCCGCCAGGGCGAGACTTACGATGCCGCCAAACTGTCCAAACAGCAGCGCGACCATGCCCTGTTTGTCGCCTTTGCCCCGGTGGACAACCCCGAGGTGGCGATTGGAATCATTGTCGAGAATGGTGAGCACGGCAGTTCCACCGCAGCGCCGATTGCGCGCAAAATTTTCGATAGCTATATGACCTTCAAGGCGGAGGAAACCGGGGGCATTCCCGGTGTTGAGACTGTCATCCCGCAAGATGCCCCATCACATTCGCCTGCAGAGCCAGCCGTTCCCGCAGCGACTGGCAATTCCCTGCCTGCCACCGCCAATCCCGCGCCGACACAGACAAGCCAGCAACGGAGTGCCGACCATGAGTGAATTTGTCCGGCGTATAAGGCCGGAAGGCTCGGGACTCTACGGTAGTGGTGGCTGGCAGCGGCTGCATGTGGATTTGCCGCTGCTGGTGCTGATCCTGATCCTGTGTGGATCAGGACTTTTTGTGCTGTACGGCGCCAGCGGTCAGAGCCAGCACTACCTGACCCGTCAGGCGATCTATATGGGCCTCGGGCTGGTGGTGATGCTGGTGACGGCCCAGTTCTCACCCCGCTTTATCATGCGCTGGGCACCATTGCCCTATGTGGTGGGGATTCTGCTGCTGATTGCAGTGGCGCTGGTGGGGGTGGGCGCCAAGGGTGCCCAGCGCTGGCTGGATCTGGGCTTTATCCGCTTTCAGCCCTCGGAAATCCTCAAGCTTGCCTGCCCGCTGATGATTGCCAGCTACCTGGGCAAGCGCCACCTGCCCCCCAGCTTCAGGCATCTGGTGCTGGCGTTGCTGGTGCTGCTGATGCCGGCGGGACTGGTGGGTATGCAGCCGGATCTGGGCACGGCCCTGCTGATTTTTGCCTCCGGCATCTTTGTGGTCTTTTTGGCGGGCATTTCCAAGCGCTATATTTTTGGCGCCATCATTGTCGTGATGGCTGCGGCACCGGTTTTCTGGTTGTTTCTGCTGCGCGACTACCAGCGGCAGCGCATTCTCACCCTGCTGGATCCGCAGGCTGACAAGCTCGGTGCGGGCTGGAACATTATCCAGTCCACCACTGCCATCGGCTCCGGCGGTCTGTACGGCAAGGGCTGGATGATGGGTACCCAGTCACAGCTCGATTTTTTGCCGGAAAGCCACACCGATTTCATTATTGCCGTGCTGGCGGAAGAGTTCGGTCTGGTTGGGGTTGTCGCACTGCTGTGCCTCTATCTGTTGATCATCGCCAGGGGGTTCATGATTGCCCTCAATGCCCGCAGTATGTTTGGTCGCCTGCTGGCGGGGAGCGTAACTCTCACCTTCTTTGTCTATGTGTTTGTCAACATGGGCATGGTATCGGGAATACTGCCAGTGGTGGGTGTGCCCCTGCCCCTGGTCAGCTACGGTGGCACGGCGATTGTGACCTTGATGCTGGGATTTGGTATGCTGATGGCTATCAGTACAGAAAAGCAGCGGGTCTGAAGAGGAATTATCCGGATATGCGTAAGTGGATTTTGATGTCGGTGGCCTGCTTTGCAGCCAGCCTGTCCTCAGGCTGTCTGGCGGACGGCTACCAGGAACACCCGCTCACCAGAGATCTGGTGGAACGCATGGTGGTGGAGCACGATTTTGATCGCGAAGCGCTGCTGGAGCTGTTTTCCCAGGTGGAAAAGAAGCAGAGCATCATTGATGCCATGGAGCGACCGGCTGAAAAGGTCAAGCCCTGGCATGAATACCGCGAGATATTTATCCAGGAGCAGCGCATTGACCGGGGCGTAGAATTCTGGCGCACCAATGCCAGTGACCTGCAGCGTGCGGAGCGTGAATACGGTGTTGATCCGGCTGTTATCGTCGCCATTATCGGTGTCGAAACCATGTATGGACGCATTACCGGCAGTTACCGGGTGATGGATGCCCTGGCGACGCTGGCCTTTGATTACCCCAAGCGCAGTCCCTTTTTTACCAAGGAGCTGGAGAATTTCCTGCTTCTCACCCGCGAGCAGGACAAGGATCCGCTCTCCCTCAAGGGTTCCTACGCCGGCGCCATGGGCTACGGCCAGTTTATGCCCAGCAGCTACCGCAATTATGCGGTTGATTTCGACGGCGATGGCCGCATCGATATCTGGGACAACACCACCGATGCCATAGGCAGTGTCGCCAATTACTTTGTGGGCCACGGCTGGCGCAGCAATCAGCCCGTCACCGTAAAGGCAACGGCGGCGAACGGCTATCGAGAGGATGACATCAACAAGCTCAAGGTTCCGGATACCAGCGTCGAGGAACTGAGGAGCCAGGGCTTTACTCCGGTCGGACAGATTGATGGCAGCAAAAAAGCCATTCCGCTGCGTCTGGAAGTCGAAAATGGCGATGAGTTCTGGCTCGGCTTTGACAACTTCTATGTGATCACCCGCTATAACCACAGCTATCGCTACGCCATGGCTGTGTACCAGCTCAGCGAGCTGATCCGTGAGAGAATGGGTCGTGAAGCGGGCTGAACTCTGGGTCGCCATCCTGATGGTTTGGCTGCTGCTGGTTTCCTGTAGCAGCCCCACCATCAGGGATGGCGCGCCGGACCGGGATATAGACGTCAGTCTGATTCCCGATGCCGTGCCGAAGGTGGAACCCATCACGTCGGCGGGCAACAAGAGTCCCTATGTTGTCTTTGGGCGGACCTACCACGTACTGCCCGAAAGTCGCGGCTACCAACAGCGCGGCGGCGCATCCTGGTACGGCACCAAGTTCCATGGCCGCAAGACCTCCAATGGCGAAACCTACGATATGTACGCCATGACGGGCGCCCACAAGAGCCTGCCAATTCCCTCCTATGTGCAGGTCACCAACCTCAAAAATGGCCGCAAGGTCATTGTCAGAATCAATGATCGCGGCCCGTTCCATTCCAGTCGGATCATTGACCTGTCCTACGTGGCAGCAAAAAAACTCGGTTACGACCAGCACGGCACCTCCGATGTGGAAGTGGTCGCCATTGACCCGGTCAAGTTTCAGCACAATTCCGTTGAAGTGCCGCGCATGGCCTTTCAGCGGCCCAAAACCGGCGCGCCACTGCCCGGCAAAACTTTCCTCCAGGCGGGGGCCTTTTCCGCTCGCGCCAGCGCTGAGGAAAAACGCGTCAGCCTTTCCCGCAGTACCGGTTATCCGGTTGAGGTGCGTGAGAGTCGTGTCAACGGCAGAACCCTGTTCAAGGTCCTGGTCGGCCCGATTGCGGACCAGAACGCCCTGGCCGATATGCGGACACTGTTGTTGCGCACGGAGAATCTCTCGTCTTTTGTGGTCCGAGACTGACCCCAAGCTTGCGTGTCGTTTAGCGGTCTCCCCGTGATAGAATTTGCCCCGTTTTTACGCCACTGTTTTTCGCCATCACCCATCAAAAATCACATTCAAGCAGGAATACAGGCATGTTGAAAAAGCTGACACAGACAGGGCTGGCGCTGATCTTTATTGCGTTTGCCAGCGTTGCCCCATCCACCGGTGCCTGGGCCGAACTGTTGATTCCGGCACCGCCGGAGATTGCCGCCAAGGCCTGGATTCTCATGGATGCCGATACCGGCAAGGTACTGGTTGAGCACAATGCCGATGAAAAACTGCCGCCCGCCAGCCTCACCAAGATGATGACCAGCTATGTGGTCTCCAAGGAAATCCACAGCGGTCGCCTGAAAGAAGACGACGAGGCCATCGTCAGTGAATATGCCTGGCGCACTGGCGGCTGGGCCAGCGGCAGCTCGGTGATGTCCCTGTTGCCGAAAAGCAAGGCCAAGATCATTGACCTGATTCGCGGCGTGATTATCCAGTCTGGCAACGACGCGTCCATAGTCCTGGCAGAGCATGTGTCCGGCTCTGAAAGCGCTTTTGCCGACATCATGAACCAGAACGCCGAACAGCTGGGAATGACCAATACCCACTTTGAGAACTCTACCGGCCTGCCCGCTGAAACCCATCTGAGTACTGCCCACGACATGGCGATTCTCGGCCAGGCTCTGATCCGGGATTTCCCCGAGCATTACGCCATCTATTCTGAAAAGTATTTTGAATACGACAACCACCGCCAGGCCAACCGCAACCGCCTGCTGTGGCGCGACAGCTCTGTCGATGGCATCAAGACCGGCCATACCCAGGCTGCCGGTTACTGCCTGGTGGCCTCGGCCAAGCGCGACGACATGCGCCTGATTGCCGTGGTGATGGGCGCCAACAGCGAGGAATCGCGCGCCCGCGAAGCGCAGACCCTGCTGTCCTACGGCTTCCGTTACTACGAGACTGCCAAGATTGCCGCCGTTGGTGACCTGCTGTCGGAAAACAACCGGGTGTGGTACGGCGATGTTGATTATCTGAACCTGACGGCAGGGAAGGATGTGTTTGCCACCATTCAGCGTGGCTCCCGCGAGTCCCTGACCACCGAGCTGGAACTTGAACCTGTGCTCAAAGCCCCCATTGAGAAGGGCCAGCAGCTGGGGATTGCGCGTATCAAGTTTGAAGACAAATTGCTGGAAGAAATCCCCGTGGTAGCTGCCGAGGCAGTGCCCGAGGCAGGCATTTTCAGTCGCCTCTGGGATGCCATCATGCTGTTCTTTATCAACCTGTTTGCCTAGAGGTTTTACAACCTGCAATGAGCCAACCCGAAGCGCCGAAAATCGAGTTCCCCTGCCAGTATCCCATCAAGGTGATGGGATACGCCTGCGTGGAATTTCGCGACCATGTACACAGCGTCATGCACCGCCACGCCCCCGGTTTTGACCAGACCCAGGTGTTGGTGCGCGAAAGCAGCAATGGCCGTTTCCAGTCCATTACTGTCACTATCACCGCTACGGGAATCGGCCAGCTTGAAACCATTTTTGCCGATCTGAAGGTGTGTGAACACGTGCAGATGGTGCTCTGAATGGTATCGCCCTCGCTGTCCACATTGCGGGTGAGAAGGCTGGGTCGCCAGCCTTATCTGCCGGTGTTTGATGCCATGAAGGCTTTCACTGCCGAGCGCGACAGTGATGCCCCCGATGAGCTGTGGCTGGTAGAGCACGACCCGGTGTTTACCCAGGGTCAGGCGGGCAAGGAGGAGCACCTGCTGATGCCCGGCGATATTCCCGTGGTTCAGGTGGATCGCGGCGGCCAGGTTACCTATCACGGCCCCGGCCAGATTGTTGGTTACCCGATGCTCGATATCCGCCGCAAGGGGTTGGGGGTACGCGATCTGGTGAGTGCCATTGAGGCATCCATCGTGGCGACCCTGGCTGGGTATGGTGTCGAAGCCTTCCCTAGAGCTGACGCGCCCGGTGTCTATGTAAACAGGGGGAGCGGGGTTGCCAAGATCGCCTCGCTGGGTATCCGCATTCGCAAGGGCTGCAGTTACCACGGCCTGTCCCTCAATGTCGATATGGACCTGAGTCCGTTCCTGCGCATCAACCCCTGCGGATACCAGGGGCTGGTGATGACCCGGCTCAGCGAGCTGGTCAGCGCAGAATCGGCACCCGCCATGGCGGCGGTAGAAAACGTCCTGCTCGACAATCTGGTAACCTGCCTCGGTTACGACAACTATCAGCTGATTGAAAATCCCCTGGGGATTCTCGCGGAGCGAGTATATGAGTGAAGTGGAGTTAACCCCGGTAAAGCGCACCCGCCGCCTGCAGGCCGGGGAAAAACTGCGCAGTGCCGACAAGGTGGAGCGCATTCCGGTCAAGGTGATTCCCACCGAAACCATCGAGCGCAAACCCGACTGGCTGCGCATTCGCATCAGTCCCTCGCCCGAAGTGCAGCGCATCAAGGGCATCCTGCGGGCCCACAAGCTCGCCACCGTGTGCGAAGAGGCCTCCTGCCCCAACCTCAGCGAATGTTTCAGCGGCGGCACTGCCACCTTCATGATCATGGGTGAAATCTGCACCCGGCGCTGCCCGTTTTGCGATGTCGGCCATGGCAAGCCACTGCCCCTCGACGCAGGCGAGCCGCGCCATCTGGCACAGGCCATTGCCGAAATGGCCCTTAAATACGTGGTGATCACCTCCGTGGACCGGGACGACCTGCGCGATGGCGGTGCCGGACACTTTGCCGATTGCATCCGCGAGGCCCGGGCCCTGTCGCCCACGCTGCAGATTGAAGTGCTGGTGCCGGATTTTCGCGGCCGCATGGAACCGGCCCTGGATGTGCTCAGCGCCGAACCGCCCGACGTCTTCAACCACAATCTCGAAACCGTGCCGCGCCTGTACCGCGAAGTGCGCCCCGGCGCCAACTATCAGTGGTCGCTGCAACTGATGAAAGCCTACAAGGCGCGCAATCCGGCGGTCTCTACCAAGTCCGGTTTGATGGTGGGGCTGGGGGAAACAAAAGAAGAATTGCTGGCGGTGCTGGACGATTTGCGCGCCCACGATGTCGACATGCTGACCATCGGCCAGTACCTGCAGCCCTCCCGCAACCATCTGCCGGTGGCGCGTTTTGTCCACCCCGATGAGTTTGCCGAATACGCCCGCTACGCCTATTCCATTGGATTCAAGCACGTCGCCTCTGGTCCGCTGGTGCGCTCCTCGTACCATGCCGACAAGCAGGCCCGTGGCGAAGAGGTGAAATAATCATGACTACCGACACCCGCACCAACATCGAAGCCGCCGTGTTCCGGCGCCTGCTCAGCCATCTGGATGATCACAAGGAAGTGCAGAATATCGACCTGATGATCCTCGCGGATTTTTGCCGCAACTGCCTCGCCAAATGGTACGTGGCGGCCGCCGAGGCGGAGGGGGAGAGCATTGACTACGAAAATGCCCGTGAAATCATCTACGGCATGCCCTATGCCGAGTGGAAGGACAAGTTCCAGGCGCCCGCCACTGCGCAGCAACTGGCCGCCCTGGAGGCGCGCGGCAAAAAGTGACAGCTGCGGGGAGCTGCGAGACGGTAAACGGGAAACAGGAAAGCTGAGGCCGTCGGCGGTTCCCTTGGTCTGCGCCCTATTTTTAAACCCTTATTTTTAAATCATCCATAACTGCAATAAACAGGAAAATAGCCAATGACCATTTTTAACCATATTGTTGTCGGTACTAACGATATCGAAAAATCCCGTACCTTCTACGACGCCACCCTGGGTGCCCTGGGCAGCAAGCGGGTTCCGGATTTCAGCCCCACCGCCAGCATGTACGGCAAGGAAGTGCCGGAGTTCATGATCACGGTTCCCCTCAATGGACAACCGGCCGTTCATGCCAATGGCGGCACCATCGGTTTCCGCGCTGACACCCGCGCCGCAGTCGATGCCTTCCATGCCAGCGCCCTGGCCAACGGCGGCAGCTGTGAAGGTGCCCCCGGTCCCCGCACTCAGGCCGGCCCCACTGCCTACGGCGCCTATGTACGCGATCCCGATGGCAACAAGCTCTGTGCCTACTGCTTCGCCCCTGCCTGATACACCACGGGAGCCGACACCTGCTGTCGGCTCCACGCCCTTTCTGTGCAATCAGAGCTGCCTGTGCCATGGCGATGACCTCTCAGTTCACTCGATCCCTGGCGCTGCTTGTTGCGCTTGCCTTGGGCGCCTGTAGCCATCATGTTCCCGAGGGAGTCCAGCCGGTCAGTGATTTCGAGCTCGAGCGCTACCTCGGCACCTGGTATGAAATTGCCCGTCTCGACCACCGCTTCGAGCGCGGCCTCAGCGATGTGACCGCCCACTACAGCCTGCGCGATGATGGCGGCCTGAGGGTGATCAATCGCGGTTATTCCGCTGCCAGCGGGGAATGGGAAGAGGCAGAGGGCAAAGCCTATTTTGTCGAAGACAGCACCATTGGCCACCTCAAAGTGTCGTTTTTTGGCCCCTTTTACGGGGCCTATATCGTCTTTGACCTTGATCACGAGGCTTACAGCCAGGCATTGGTATCCGGCCCGGATAAATCCTATCTGTGGATACTGGCCCGCACACCAACCCTTGATCCGGGGCAGCTTGAAGCCCTGGTTGCTCGCGCCAAAGCCAGCGGCTTTGATACCGACGCACTGATTTTTGTCAGTCACGACAATCCGGCAGCTTCGCCGGGAAACAGCCCGCAACCCTGATTTAGCGTCCAGGAACAGCCTTCATGAATCTGGTGTGGTTTCGCAACGACCTGCGCACCCTCGATAACCCGGCGCTGTGGCATGCCACCCAGTCGGGCCACACCTTGGGAGTCTTTTATCTGTGTCCCCGCCAGTGGCGGGGACACCATATGGCCGCCTGTCGGGTCGAATTCCTGCTGCGCACGCTCAACTGCCTGCGACAGCAATTGGCCGCCCTCAATATCCCGTTACTGGTGCTGACAGAAAATGATTTTTCCACTGTGCCTCAATCTCTGAGCACAATTTGCCAGCGCCATCAGGTGACCGATATCTACTGGAATGATGAATACCCCGTCGATGAGCAGCGCCGGGATGACGCTGTCGTGGCGCTGCTTCAGGCCGCGTCGATTGCCAGTCATCGCTACCACGACCGTGCTCTGGCGCCGCCGGGCATGGTGGTGAAGGGGGATGGTTCTGCCTATAAGGTATTCACTCCGTTCAAGCGCAGCTGGCTGGCATTGCTCGACCATGGCGTGCCGGATCTGTTGCCGATTCCTGCCAGACAAAAGCCGCTCAAACTCCCGCCCGATTGCGATGGCCTGGGTCCGATCCCGGACAGCCTGCCCGGCTTCAATAGTGCTGTGCCCGCAGAGTTGTGGCCCGCCGGCGAGGCAGAAGCCGTGCGGCGGCTGAACCATTTTTGCGATCAGGGGTTGGCGGCCTACAGTCGCGACCGCGATTTACCCGCCATTGACGGGACTTCCGCCTTGTCTCCGTATCTGGCGGTGGGCGCCATCTCACCCCAGCACTGCCTGCATGAAGCGCTCAAGGTCAGGGCAAATGGTGGCAGTGAGGTAATGGAAGGCGCCGATACCTGGATCAACGAGCTGATCTGGCGGGATTTCTACCAGCATATTCTTGTCGCCTTTCCCCGCGTGTCCATGAACAAGCCCTTCAAACTGGCAACTGATGCGGTCCCCTGGCGCGATGATGAAGCGGGATTTAGAGCCTGGTGTGCCGGAAAAACCGGTATCCCCATTGTCGATGCGGGCATGCGACAGTTGCAGCAGACGGGCTGGATGCACAACCGGGTGCGGATGATCACAGCCATGTTTCTGAGCAAAAACCTGCTGATTGACTGGCGCCGTGGCGAGCAGTTTTTTATGCAACACCTGGTCGACGGCGATCTTGCTGCCAACAACGGCGGTTGGCAGTGGAGCGCATCCACGGGTACTGATGCCGCACCGTACTTCCGGATATTCAATCCCTTCAGCCAGGCCGAGCGTTATGATCCCGATGCCAGCTATATTCGCCGCTATGTCCCTGAACTGGAGGGGCTGAGCGTCAGGCAGATACACAGCCCGGCGCAGCTGGCGGCCAGCAAACCGTCGCAGTATCCAGTGCCGATTGTCGATCTCAAACTGTCGCGGCAGTGCGCCATTGATGCCTTTCGAGCTGTCAACGGCTAGCGCAGCGGGTCGTTTATCCGCCATGATAGTCGCTACACTGATCTGGATTCTGGCAGATTGAACAGGCAACACCACTGGCAGCCTTTTTGCTTGTAATGGCTTATCGATGTTCTGTACCGAGACGAAGGAGTTGACCATGACAATGAGTACGTTCGCTTCCCTGCTTGAAACCTGGGAGAAAAACGCACAGAAAAATGCTGGCAAGGTGGCCCGGGAAGTGAGCCTTTATGAAACAGACGATCTGAAGGTCCGGGCTCTGGCGACCATGTATTCGCTGCCGGTGGAGGAGATCACTGCCAGCCTGCTTCATCAGGCCATTATCGAGCTGGAGGAAAAAATGCCCTATGTGGCCGGGGACAAAGTCATCAGGGTGGAAGAGGGCTCGGATATTTACGAGGATGTTGGCCCGATGGCCCGTTATCTCGATATTCAAGCCACACTGCGTAGATAGGTTCTGGTTCGGGGTGTCCACCAGTTTTCCTGCTGTCTCGTCTAGCGAGACAGCAGGAAAACCGCAGCAAACCGGACAGTAAGGTCACTCAGGGCGTCGGGATTCCCTCGAATTTTCAGTGACGCCCACTTGCCTGGTTGTCGCTACTCCTTGGGAAAATTCACAAAGGGATGTTGTTTTTTCAGGGCGGCGATCGTTCGTTTGATATTGTTGATTTCGATATTCACAGACTCATCCGGGGCTGTGGTGCTGGAGGCGGGCTTGGCCGTTGCCAGGGCACGCTCGTGATTGGCGAGGCGGCTTTCCAGTTCGAGCTGCCATTCATTGAAGGTTTTTTCCTGTGAGCTTAGGCGTGTGGTTGAACTCTCCAGCTTGCGCGTCAGATCATCCATGCGGGTCTGCACGGCCAGCAGGTCGGCTTCTGCTGCACCGCCTGCGGAAGTGCGGGCCACCGGGGTGCTGATGGTTTTGCGCAACTCATCCAGCTGCTGGCGGGTACTGGCTACCTCTTCGGCCAGTTGGGTGTTGGCAGTTCGCAGCGTCTGCATATCTTCCAGTTGCGAGGCCAGCTGACCCTGTAGCTGGCTGAAATCTTCCCCTCCGTCCGGCTTGCGGTCCATTTGATAACTGGTCAGACGGTTTTCGAAATCGGTGCGCCACTGGGCCAGTTGTGTCTCCTGCTGGCTGATTTTGGCTATCGCCCCCTCCAACTCGCGATTAAGGCCGGAGACTTCCAGCTTGACGGCGGTGGCCAAGGTATTCAGCTGATCAGCACCGACGCCTGATTGCCCTTCGCTTTGCTCCCGTGCCTGTTCGAGCGCTGTGCGGGTGGCGCTGATTTCATCATTGAGCCTGGCGCTGCTGTCGCGCAAACCATCAATGTCGGCAACCTGCGCCGCCAGCGTTGCTTCGAGGGATTTGATCAGGTTGGCCTGGCTGCTGAGGGTTTCAGCCTGGGGTGCAAGCCTGTCATCAATCTGGCGAGCGATCTGCTCGGCAAAGGGATTGCTGCCATTGCTGTTGACGATGTTCTGCTGTTCCTTGATGGCGGCTTCCTGGCTGTGCAGTCTTGCCAGTGCCGCATCCATTTCAGCGGTCATGGCGGCCAGTTTGGCTTCGAGACTGTCGAGAGCTTTGCGGGTTTCCCCCAGAGTCTTGCCGGAGTCGCCATTGGCGGCAGCGTTCATGTCAACGGTTTTACCCAGGCTTGCCAGTTGTTGGCGGATGTCCGCCACAGCTTTGTCGGTTGCTGCAATTTGAGGGCTAAGCTTTTGCTCAAGGGTGCTGATTCCAGTCACTTGTTTGCTGACCGCGTCAATGCGACTGTCAAACTGGCTTGCCAGCTGTGCCTGCAAGTCTTTTGCCTGGCTGGCGAGGGCAACTTTTTGTGCGCCCTCTACGCTGGTGATCTTGCTGTTCAGTCCTGCAACTGACGACTCTAATCCTGACAGTGCTTTTTGCTGGCTAGCAATGCTGCTTTTCAGCTCATTTTGCTGGCTGGATACTGCCGCCACTTTTGTTTCGGTGCTGGACAGCGCTTTACCCAGCTCGGTTTTGGTGCTGGCTAGATTCGTGCTCATTTTGCTGTCCAAGCTGGCAACCGAGGTTTCTAATCCTGACAGTGCTTTTTGCTGGTTAGCAATGTTACTTTTCAGCTCATTATGCTGGCTGAACAATGTCGCTACTTTTTCTTCGGTAGTGGACAGGGTTTTATCCAGTTCAGTTTTGGTGCTGGCTAGAGTTGTACTGATTTTGTTATTCAGCCCGGCGACGGATTGCTGCAAGTCGGCAATCAACTTTTGTTGACTGCCAGCAGCGCTTTTTTGCTCGTTCTGCAGCTTGCTGATCGTTCCTGTGATGGTGTCCACACTGGTGTCGACGGTGGCCAGCTTTTTCTCCAGATCTGCGACCCGTTTGTCCGGGGCATTGATGGCAGCCAGGGACTTTTCCACTTGTCCGCCAAGGGTAGTCAGGCGGGTTTCCATGCTTTGCAGATTTTTGCGAATCTGCTCCACTTCGGCGCTGGGCAGGGCGCCAGTGGAGGAGTTGCCAGTGGCCGAGCTGCCAGTGTTAGTGCCGCCAATGCTGCTGCGCAGGTTGTCGAGGTCAATAATCTGGGTGGCAATGCGCTGTTCCAGGGTTCTGATCAGGTCGCCTTGTTCGCTGAGTTCTTGCTGAACCTCCGGAAGGGAGGAAGCGTCGGGATTGACTGCTGTTTTTGACTGGCTGGTTTTTATGCTTTTAAGAGAGGCCAGCTCTGTTTCAAGACGGTTGATGCTGCTACTTTGCACGCCGTACTGGACAAGCATCAGGGCAACTACCACGGCGAGGGGGATCAGTAATTTTGCCTGCGCCCTCAGCCCTCCGGGCCACAGGCCGTTTTCAGTGGGAGGAGGGTGATCGCCATTGCGCGGTTTGGCCTTGGCTGCAGCCGCGGCGCTTTCCTGGTGGGCGAGTCTTTCTTCCGGTTCGGGAACAAAGGGGTCCATGGTGTCTTATTCCTTTTCAGATCATGGGATTGTCACCATTCTACACCCGGGGAAGTAACAAAAATCAAGTGAGGAGACCCTGTTGTTGGCCGGGAGGGTCGATTAAGCGATACAACGACATTCTGGCTGGTGATAAATGCCCGATTGTTGCCGTCGCAACCGGCAAACGACTGGCGGGTTAGGTTTGGCGGGCAATAGGAGGTAAAATGCCCGGCCCCAACGCCCACTGCCTCTCGGGCTCTTTTCGGCTATCGCCACACAAGCAGACATTGTCCATGACCAGCATCCCCAAAAAAGTCGGTTTTATTTCCCTCGGTTGCCCCAAGGCCCTGGTGGATTCAGAGCGCATCCTCACCCAGTTGCGCATGGATGGCTACCAGGTAGTGCCCAGCTACGAAAATGCCGATGTGGTAGTGGTCAATACCTGCGGTTTTCTCGACAGTGCCAAGCAGGAATCCCTCGATGCCATCGGCGAGGCCATGGCAGAAAACGGCAAGGTGATTGTCACTGGCTGTATGGGCAATGAAGAGGCCCGTATCCGCGAGGCCCACCCTGGGGTGCTGGCGGTGTCCGGTGCTCACCAGTACGAGGCGGTGGTGAGTGCGGTGCACGAATGGGCGCCTCAGGCGCGCAGCCACGATCCCTATATCGATCTGGTGCCCGCCAGTGACGTGAAGCTCACCCCGCGCCACTATTCGTACCTGAAAATTTCCGAAGGCTGTAACCACCGCTGCAGTTTCTGCATTATTCCCTCCATCCGCGGTGATCTGGTCAGCAGGCCCATTGGTGACGTGATGGACGAAGCGGAGCGCCTGGTCAAGGCCGGCACCAAGGAGCTGCTGGTGATCTCCCAGGACACCAGCGCTTACGGAGTGGATATGAAGTTCCGCACCGGTTTCTGGCAGGGTCGCCCCATCAAAACCCATATGCAGCAGCTCTGTGAAGCCCTGGGCGAACTGGGAGTGTGGGTGCGCCTGCACTATGTGTACCCCTATCCCCACGTGGACAATCTGCTGCCCCTGATGGCGGAGGGCAAAATCCTGCCCTACCTGGATATCCCCTTCCAGCACGCCCACCCCGATGTGCTGAAGTCCATGAAGCGCCCCGCCAATGAAGAAAAGGTGCTCAACCGCATCCGTAGCTGGCGCGACATCTGCCCCGACATGACCATCCGCAGCACCTTTATCACCGGTTTCCCCGGCGAGACTGAAGCGCATTTTCAATACCTGCTCGACTGGTTGCAGGAAGCCCAGCTCGACCGCGTCGGCTGCTTCAAATACGAAGCGGTGGAAGGTGCGCCCGCCAACGAACTGGCAGGCGCCGTACCGGAAGAAGTCAAGCAGGAGCGCTGGGAGCGCTTTATGGAATCCCAGCAAGCCATCAGCACCGCCCGCCTCGAAGCCAAGATCGGCAAAACCGTGGAGGTGATCATCGACGAAGTGGTGGAGGAGGGCGCCGTGGGCAGAACCGCAGCGGATGCCCCCGAGATCGATGGCAATATCTTCCTCGATGGCCAGACCCACCTCAAACCTGGACAGCTTGTACAGGCTGTTGTGGAAGACGCCGATGAATACGATCTGTGGGGGCGGTTGGTGTAATTTTTCACACTTTTGCTGTACAGGTGTCAAAGCAAACGGCTATTTGCCTTTCGTCAGGCCTTGAGTGGGTGGCGAAAGGTATCAATTCCCATGGCACAGCTGGACCTCTGAGTGATCGTTCGGATACAGCAACAAAGCCGTAGCCGATTGTCCAGCCTGAAATTATAAAAAGAACATATAAATCAACAATCTGAAGTATGGCTTGATGCTGTCTGAGCCATTCAAAACCCTCTTCCCCGATAATTTCCCTGGCCTCTCTGTCTCCATTCTGTCGATAAAAGCGTATCCCTGCCTGGAAACATAGCTGTCCCTTTTCTTACTTCTTCGCGTCTCACTGGGAAAAATATCTTGCAATCTGCCCAATAAAGTGTACAAATAGTTATACATATTTGTACAAATACAGCGAGAGGCTGTGACCATGAAGACAAAACCAATGGTGGCAGAGGTAGGGGACAAGCAGGAACTATTCCCCATCAGCGTGGTTGCCGAGGCGACTGGGGTGCCGACTGTCACCCTGCGGGCCTGGGAGCGGCGCTACGGTTTTCTGGTTCCACACCGCACGCCCAAGGGGCACCGGCTATTCAGTGTCGAGCATATCGGTCTGATCCGCCGGGTCACTGCGTTGCTGGATTCCGGTATTCCAGTCAGCCGGGTGGGTGATCTGCTCAAGCTGGAGAATATCCAGCCTGTCGCTGCCAGTGGCGGCGATAACTGGGCACGTATTCGCAGCCAGATGCTCGATGCCATCAACGATTTTGACGAGATGCGGCTCGATCAGCTGTATAACGACAGCCTGGCCAGTTTTCCCATCAGCATGGTGACCGAGGAGCTGATCATCCCCCTCCTGCGCAAGGTGGGCAAAAACTGGGAGCACGGCGTCAAGGGCGTGGCCGAGGAGCATTTTTTCAGCCTCTATATCCGCAACAAGCTCGGCTCACGCTGGCACCACAGCCCGCCCATGCTCACGGGTCGCCGCATTGTGGCCGCCTGTATGCCCGGTGAACGCCACGAATACGGCCTGCTGCTGTTTGCCCTGGTGGCGCGCAGCCGGGGGTTTGACCTGGTGCTGCTCGGCGCCGATATGCCGCTTGAAGAAATTTCCAGGGTGGTGGACAGAACCCGCGCTGCGGGTGTGGTAATTTCCGCCACCATCGAACCGGGCTGGCAGCTCATTGAACGTGATTTGCGCAAGCTGGCAGCGGACGTGAGTTGCCCGGTGTTTGTGGGCGGGGCCGGCATTGCCGAACAGGACGCCGCCATTGCCAGTGTCGGCGCCCGGCCGGTGGGTGTCGATCTGGTGGCGGGGGTGGAAGAAATTCACCGCTACCTCCATGACGGAGAAGCGGTATGAGTGTAACCGGGCAGCTGGTGACCCTCGCCGAGGCTGGCAAAGTGCCGGATGTTGTCGTGCGGGCAGGTATTCGCCATTTGTTGCGCCAGCGCTTGGCTGCGCTGCCCGGCGATGATTGCGAGGCTCTGGCCAGCAACCGGCGTGAATTTCTCAATGCCATGGGCACCTCGCCGCTGGCGGTGATGACCGATGCCGCCAATCGGCAGCATTACGAAGTGCCTGCCCGCTACTACGACCTGGTGCTGGGGCCGCGCAAAAAATACAGCTGCTGCTACTGGGGGCCGAACACCCTGATCCTGGCCGAAGCAGAGACCAATGCCCTGCGCATGACCTGTGAGCGGGCCGGGCTCGCAGATGGCCAGCGCATCCTGGAACTGGGTTGTGGCTGGGGCTCCCTGACCCTGTGGATGGCGGAGCACTATCCGGGTGCGACCATCACTGCTGTTTCCAATTCCAGCTCCCAGCGCCGCCATATTGAGGAGCAGGCGCAACTCCGGGGTATCACCAATGTGCAGGTGATCACCGCGGACATGAACGATTTCGAGCCGCAAGGCCAGTTCGACCGCATCGTGTCGCTGGAGATGTTCGAGCATATGCGCAACTGGTCTGAGTTGTTCGGGCGCGTTGCCAGCTGGCTGGCTAATGACGGCCAGTTCTTTATGCATGTGTTTTGTCATCGCAACAGCCCCTATTTTTTTGAGGCGGTCGACGAGTCCGACTGGATGAGCCGCTATTTTTTCAGTGGCGGCATGATGCCCAGCGCCGATCTGCCCCTCTATTTCCAGAGTGAGCTACGGCATCTCAACAGCTGGTTCTGGAATGGCAACCACTACGCCAAGACCCTCGGAGCCTGGCTGCAACAGCAGGATGAACAACCCGATGCTGTCCGGGAGGTGTTGAAGTCCATCCATGGCGATGACGCCAAACGCTGGGAAATGCGCTGGCGGCTGTTTTACATGGCCTGTGCCGAGCTGTTCAGGATGAACGGTGGCAACGAGTGGTTTGTGGGCCACTACTTGTTTGAAAAGCGACCAGTTGAAAAGCGGCCAGCGCCGCAACGGGGTGAAGGTCATGGTTAATCTGTGGAATTTTATCCAGTTCCAGGTGGCCTGGTTCGCCATTGTCCTGTCTGCGGAGGCAGAGCAGCCTTTTTTGGGAGTGGCAGTGGTGGCGCTGTTCAGCGTCGTCCATCTGACATTGGCGGAAAACCCTCTGGGAGAAGGGCTGTTTCTCCTGCTGGTGGGATTGCTGGGCTGGTTGTGGGAGTCCCTGGTGCTGGCCACAGGACTGATCCACTACACCGCCACCACTGGCAATGAGCTGATGGCGCCGGTGTGGATTGCCGCCCTGTGGCTGAATTTCGGCTCCACCCTCAACTATTCCCTGGCCTGGTTGCAGGGCAGAACCGCACTGGCCGCAGTGTTTGGCGCCATCGGTGGGCCGCTGGCCTTTTATGCCGGGTACAAACTGGGCGCGGTGAACTTTTCCAACAGCGCCCTGATGCTCGCCATTATCTCCGTGGGCTGGCTGGTTCTGACGCCCCTGCTGGTGCATGCGTCCAGAGCCTGGCGATATTACCGGGTCGGGACAATCTCCGGCCTGACCACGACGCTGCCAGCGGAGGTGCAGGATGACTGAATTACTGGTGCCCTTGGGAGCCAACCTGGTATTTGCCTCCGGCCTGTGGCTGTTGAGTATCTACCGGCGCGATGCAGGCCTGGTTGACCTGATCTGGCCGCTGATGTTTGTGCTCGCAGCGTGGATCTGGTTCGAGCCAGCCGTTGCAACTTCCCTGCATTGGATAGTGCTCGCGCTGGTGATGGCCTGGGGCTTGCGCCTGCATCTCCACCTGGCCTGGCGCAACCTCGGCAAAGAGGAGGACCGCCGCTATCAGGTCATTCGCGAGCGCAACTCCCCTGGCTTTTGGTGGAAGAGTTACTTCATTGTTTTTGTGTTGCAGGCAGTGCTTGCCTGGGTGGCCAGCCTGGGCATTTACGGCGCTCTGTTGTCCCTTGGCAGCCTTGATGTGGTGACTGTGGTCGGCCTTGCCATCGCACTGACCGGGTTTGTGTTTGAAGCCGTGGGTGACTGGCAGCTGGCCGCTTTCAAGTCCGACAAAGCCAATGCGGGCAAGGTGATGGACAGCGGTCTGTGGCGCTACACCCGCCATCCCAATTATTTTGGCGACTGCTGTTTTTGGTGGGGTATCGCCATGGTCGCCCTGGCTGGCGGCCATTGGTGGGCGCTGGTGTCGCCGCTGCTGATGACGGTGCTGCTGCTGAAGGTCTCCGGGGTTTCCCTGCTGGAGAGCGATATTGCCGAGCGCCGTCCCCAATACCGGGAATATATCCAGCGTACCTCGGCCTTTATTCCCTGGAAACCGCGCCCAGCGGCTGACGTGGGCGTTACTCGGGAGGGATCGGGATCGTGAACAGCCATGGTATGAACAGGTCGGTTATCAGTTTGTGGGTGCTCTTGTTGTCTGCACTGGCGCTATCAATAGAGTCTGTCGCCAGCGAACAGCAGCCGGCCAAGGCGCTGTCCTTTGCGGTGTATCTCGATGGCCGCGAAATCGGTACCCATCACTACCGCTTCACCCCCGCCAGCAATGGCTTTGAACTTGAAAGCGTAGCCAGCTACGACGTCAGGTTCCTTTTTATCAATGCCTACAGTTATCGCCACCGCTCCGAGGAGAGCTGGCGGGATGGCTGTATCACCGCGATCAGTTCCAGCACGGATGCCAATGGCGAACCTTTCAAAGTGACTGGCGAGATGCTGGGTGAACGTCCTGTACTTGAAACCCTCGAGGCAGAAATCCCGGTCACAGTGTATTGTTTGCGCAGTTACGCCTACTGGGATAAATCCCTGCTGCAAAGCGAACAGCTGCTCAATAGTCAGACAGGCGAAGTGGCGGACGTGACATTAAAAGCCCTTGGAGAAGCGCCGCTTCCCTGGGCCAAGGACACCAGTGGCGAGGCGTATGTGCTGCTCAACCCCGACGCCGATATCCACCTCTGGTATGACAGTGCTGGCAACTGGCTGGGGTTGCAATCCGAGCTTGAGAATGGCCGGACCCTGCATTACCAGAGGCACGTGCATGACCCATCCACGAAAGACCCCACAGACAATCGCAACAGCGGAGATGTCCCATGAAAATCGCAGTGGTCGGCACCGGCATTGCCGGCAATATCGCCGCCTGGCATCTCAATCAGAGCCACGATGTCACCGTTTACGAAGCCAACGATTATGTGGGGGGGCACACCCACACCCACAGCTTTGAGATACAGGGCCAGTCGTTGCAGGTGGACTCCGGTTTTATTGTTTTCAATGAGAAAACCTACCCCAACTTTATCGCCATGCTGGAACGCCTTGGTGTAGCGCGCCAGAAAACCGACATGAGCTTCAGCCTGCACTGCGAAAACACCGGGTTTGAATACTGTGGCAGCGACCTCAACGGCCTGTTTGCCCAGCGCCGCAACCTGCTCAGCCCGCGCTTTTACCGCCTGATTGCCGATATCCTGCGTTTTAATCGCGAGGCGCCAGCCCTGATCGAAAGCAATGACACCGCAACTACCCTGGGCGAATACCTGCGCAGTGAAAAGTACGGCGACGGTTTTGTGCGCCACTACATTCTGCCCATGGGCGCCGCCATCTGGTCCACTGAGCTGGAACTGATGCTGGGGTTTCCGGCGGCCTTTTTCGTGCGTTTTCTCCACAACCACGGGTTGCTGAGTATCAGCGACCGGCCCCAGTGGTATGTGGTGAAGGGCGGTTCCAAAGCCTATGTGGATGCGCTGACGGCACCCTTTCGCGACAACATACGGCTGTCCTCGCCAGTCACCTCGGTGCGGCGCTTTGCCGACCGGGTGGAGGTGGAGTCGAACGGCCAGGTGGAAAACTATCAGGCGGTGTTCTTCGCCTGCCATAGCGACCAGGCACTGAAGATGCTGGCGGATG
>LADM01000042.1 GCA_000961645.1 Gammaproteobacteria bacterium BRH_c0
GCCTAGCATCTGCTCTGAAACCTGGCCAAGGGCGCGCCAGATTTTATCGTGCACCGCTGCGATTTGAGTGCCATCGTCCAGTAGCGCGCTGAGCTGGCTGTATTCCTGCACGCTCAGCAGATGATCACCCAGCAACGCATAGAGTTCGCCCCGCTGCTGGTGCCAGGTACGCTTTTGCCCGGCACCCATCTCCCCCACGTTGAGAGCCAGCTGCTCGTTGTTGAGCAGGCTGCGAGCCAGGTAGTAGCGCTCGTCCTGAAGGGCGATGGTGGCATAGAGCAGGGTATAGCGCGCCAGCAGCGGTGTATCAATCAAACTGGCATTGACCTGCTTGAGGGCTTCCTCGGCCCTGGCGTAGCGCTTTTCCCCGGCGAAAAGATCGGCGGCCCGGATCAGGTGGCTGTCGCGCTCGGGCGATTGCTTGCCAGCCGCCATCTCCAGTTCGAGCCGCGCTTGCTGGATCGGATTTTGCGGACTCGTGTATGCTGCCGGGCTGGTAGCCTTGGGCGCTGGTGCAGCACAACTGACAACGACCAGCAGGCAGGCAACACCAGCCAGGGTGCGTACAACAGACAACAGGGGAGCGGCGCAGTTGAACAATTCGGGAAACCTCTATGTGGTGGCGACACCGATAGGCAATCTGGGCGATATGGTACCCCGTGCCCTGCAAGTTCTCCAGCAGGCTGACTGGGTCGCCGCCGAAGATACAAGGCACAGTGGCCGCCTGCTGGCCCATTTCGCCATCGAAACACCGATGATTCCCTACCATGACCACAGCGATGAGCGGCAGATGGGGCGTTTGCTGGAGAAGCTTGGCGCCGGGCAGTCGGTGGCGCTGATCTCTGACGCTGGCACCCCGCTGATTTCTGATCCCGGTTATCGCTTGGTGCGCGAAGCGCGCCGCCTGGGGGTCACCATCGTCCCGGTGCCAGGCCCTTGCGCCGCTGTTGTCGCCCTGTCGGCAGCGGGCTTGCCCAGCGATCGCTTTACCTTCGAAGGTTTTTTGCCCGCCCGCCAGCAGCCGCGGCGCAGTGCTCTTGAGGCCCTGGCGAAGGAGTCCCGCACCCTGATTTTCTATGAGGCGCCCCACCGGGTACTGGCCACCCTGGAAGATATGGCCACCTGTTTTGGTGTTGGGCGCGAGGCGGTACTGGCCAGGGAATTGACCAAAACCCACGAAACCATTATTCACGGTACAGTTGCCGAGCTGGTGGAGCGGGTCAGGGCCGATGCCAATCAGCAGCGCGGCGAGATCGTGCTGGTGGTGCGCGGCGCAGACCTTGAAACCATCAGCGCCGACAGCGCCGAGCAGGAGCGCCTGTTGCGCATTCTGATGGCAGAAGTGCCCCTCAAACAGGCGGCCGCCATCGCCGCCAAAATCACTGGTGGCAGCAAGAATGCGCTTTATCAGCAAGCGCTGGCCTTGAAGAGCTGAGCTCGCGTTGTACTTTGCACTTGAGTACCAGGCTATCTGTTCGATGTCATAGATGGGCGGCTGCGGACAGTCCTATGTGTTTTCCTGCTCTGCGATTAATCGGGGGCTGGTGTTGGACAGGTTTGCGTGCGCCGTGCACTGTGTAACTCAGGTACTACATAAAACTCAACAGAACAGGAGCTGACATGAAACTCGAAACCCTCGCTCTCCACGCTGGTTACGACGGCGACCCCGCCACCAACGCCGCCACGACGCCCATCTACCAGACCACATCCTACACGTTCAACAACACCCAGCACGGTGCCGACCTGTTCAACCTGGTGGTGCCCGGCAATATCTACAGCCGCATCATGAACCCCACCAACGCCGTGCTGGAAGCGCGTCTGGCGGCCATGGAGGGTGGCGTTGGCGCCCTGGCCATGGCGTCAGGCATGGCCGCCATCACTGCCGCCATCCAGTGCATCGCCCGCGCCGGTGACAATATTATCAGTACCACTCAGCTCTACGGCGGCACCTATAATCTCTTTGCCCACACCTTTCCAGCGCAGGGTATAGAAGTGCGGATGGCGTCCTTTGATGATCACGCAGGCCTTGAGGCGCTGATCGACGACAACACCCGCGCCCTGTTTTGTGAATCCATCGGCAACCCGGCTGGCAATGTGGTGGATATCGAGGCGCTCGCCACCATTGCCCATCGCCACGGGGTGCCGCTGATGGTGGACAACACCGTCGCCACGCCCTATCTGTGCAAGGTGTTTGATTACGGCGCCGATATTGCCATTCACTCTCTGACCAAGTATATCGGCGGTCACGGCACCTCCATTGGCGGCGCCATTGTCGATTCGGGTAAATTCCACTGGGTGGCTCACCGCGAGCGATTCCCCATGCTCAATGAACCGGATCCGTCATACCACGGCGTGGTCTATACCGAGGCTCTCGGGCCAGCTGCCTATATCGGCCGCTGCCGGGTGGTGCCCCTGCGCAACATGGGAGCCGCCCTGTCACCCATGAATGCCTTCAATATCATGCAGGGCCTGGAAACCCTTGGCCTGCGTATGGAGCGCCACTGTGAAAATGCCCTCCATGTGGCCCGCTACCTGGAAGCCCACGATCAGGTGGAGTGGGTCAATTACGCCGGACTTTCGCAAAGCCCCTACCATGAACTGTGTCGCCGCCTGCTGCATGGCCGTGCATCGGGGATTCTCAGCTTCGGGATCAAGGGCGGTGAGGCAGCCGGTGCCCGCTTTATCGACGCCCTGCAGATGATCCTGCGTCTGGTCAATATCGGCGACGCCAAATCTCTGGCCTGTCACCCGGCGTCCACCACTCACCGCCAACTCAATGCCGAGGAACTCAACCGTGCCGGGGTCAGCCCGGAAATGGTGCGCCTCTCCATTGGTATTGAGCATATCGACGATATCCTGGAGGATGTCGCCCAAGCTCTGGCGGCGGCACGGTAATTTTTGCGTCAGGCGTTAGACGTGCGACTTGAGGCCTGAAAAAGATGCTATCCTCCGCGCCGGGAGTCGGCCGGGCAATCGCCGCCCGTTACTCTGGATGACTCCGCAGGTGTTGTCTGGAGGCGGGGGGAGGAAAGTCCGGGCTCCACAGGGCAGGGTGCCAGGTAATGCCTGGGGGGCGCGAGTCTACGGAAAGTGCAGCAGAGAGCAGACCGCCGATGGCCCCGTTCGTAAGAATGGGGATCAGGTAAGGGTGAAAGGGTGCGGTAAGAGCGCACCGCGCGACTGGTAACAGTTCGTGGCACGGTAAACCCCACCCGGAGCAAGACCAAATAGGAATCCTACAGGCGTGGCCCGCGCTGGATTCGGGTAGGTCGCTTGAGCCTGGGAGTGATCCCCGGCCTAGAGGAATGATTGTCCACGACAGAACCCGGCTTACAGGCCGACTCCCTTTTATTTTTCAAGCTGCCGAGAAGCGGAAGTGTTGTCCACCACGGCTCTCTGCAGCGCATCAGGCTTGGGGCGGAATGGGCCCGGTTTTATACGCCTTCCCTGTCAGCCGCTTGTTGGCTGTAGAAGGATTGTTCACTTTGTCGCTCAGCACGGAATCTGTTACAACAGCAATAAGGTCCTGAGGTTGTTCCCCTTGGCCTGTCCTTTGTTGAATACCAGCCGGAGCCGCCATGCGCCTTGACCGCGAACACCTTGATCAGCGTGACAAGTATTTCAAAACCAACCTGATCAATGCCATTACCGGTTTCAAAAGCGCCAACCTGGTGGGCACCGTTTCACCCTCGGGGCAGACCAATCTTGCAGTGATCAGTTCGGTGGTTCATGTGGGCGCCATGCCCCCTCTCAACGCCATGGTGATCCGTCCTCACTCCACACCGCGCCATAGCCTGGAAAATCTCATCGCCACCGGCTTTTACACGCTCAACCATATTCACCGCGATATGGTTGCCTCTGCCCATCAAACCTCCGCGCGCTACCCTCGCGAACAATCCGAATTTGCCGCCACTGGTCTCGACGAGTACTGGCTGGAGGGATTTGCCGCGCCCTTTGTCGGCCAAAGCCGTATCCGTCTGGGCATGCGCTACCGTGAGCACCAAACCCTGGCCATCAACGGCACCGTGCTGGTGATTGGCGAAGTGGTGCTGGTGGATGTGCCGGATGATTGTGTTGCGGATACAGGTCATCTCGACCTGGAGCGGGCCGGCACGGTGGCGGTGAACGGCCTGGATGGTTATCACACCACCCGCCAGCTGGCGCGCATGGCCTATGCCAAACCGGGCCAAGACGCTGTGCGACAGTAAACCGATGGCCACAGGTGGTGGTGACTTTGCCAACCGACAGTGCTGGCGAGCCAGCACTTGATTGCTTGTTCGAGGGGTGCAAATTGAGAGTGCTTGTGGTGGGAGGCAGTGGAGGCATTGGCGCGGCCCTTGTACGCTGCTACCTCGATCATCCGCAAGTGGTCGAGGTGGTGGCGACCTGGCATGACAAACCTGGCGATTTCTCTCATTCAAAGCTCCTGTGGCGGCGCCTGGATGTAACCCGTGAAGATCAGATTGCCGCTCTTGCTGATGGCGTCCCCGTGCTTGGCCGCTTGATTAACTGTGTCGGCGTGCTTCATGGCGCGGGCAAAGGGCCAGAAAAAACCGTCAAGTCTCTTGATCCAGCGTTCTTTCTGCAGGCCATGACCGTCAATACTTTGCCCACATTGCTCCTGGCCAAATATTTTGGCGAAGCCCTGAAGCGCGAACAGTCTGTATTTGCCGCCCTCTCCGCCAGGGTCGGCAGCATCGGTGAGAATAATCTCGGTGGCTGGTACAGTTACCGGGCATCCAAGGCTGCCCTGAATATGGCGCTTAAAACCCTTTCCAGAGAGTGGCGGGTCAAGGTGCCCCGCTGCTGTGTCGCGGCGCTGCACCCGGGCACTACCGATACTCCGCTGTCGCAACCCTTTCAGGGCAATGTGACGCCCGACCGCTTGTTCACGCCTGAAAGGACTGCAAGACAGCTGCTGGCCATCATTGAGGGGTTGAATCCTGAGCTGTCCGGGCGCTTTTGGAGCTGGGATGGGGCTGAGCTGCCCTGGTAGAGGTTGTCTCGACGGGCACTGCTGTTCGCAATATAGCCGGCAAGCATAATAATTACCCCAGTGTATTCCAAAATAATCTCCCTTCTAACAATTTACTTTAAGTTGGAACATCAGCTTGATGTTTTTGTTTGTGTTACCTGACTGTGCCTTGTTCTGATTCACGCCGCTTTGCGTAAGTTCCCGAAATTTAAGTGCATTTTTCCCGGTTTTAAGCATTTTCTTCCCTTGACTTCGGTTTGGGTGGGAATATAGTGTCGATGTGGGAAAAAGTGGGGCAAAGTGGTGCTTCTGCCCATAAATGGGGCCCATAAATGAGCCTCATAAATGGGTCGGTAAGCAGGTTCCATCAATGAATCTCAAAACGATAACCGGGGCAGGTCGTGTTCAGAGGCAACAACCCAATCAATCTGGATGTTAAAGGGCGTCTTGCGATACCTGCCCGGTATCGCGACGGCCTGATGGTCCAGTGTAATGGGTGTCTGGTTGCCACTATCGACATTCAGGACAAGTGTCTGTTTGTCTACCCCCTGCCCGAGTGGGAAAAGATCGAAGCGCAAATCTCCGAGTTGCCGACCTTTAACCCCTCAACCCGGCGCCTCCAGCGCCTGCTGATCGGCCATGCCCGCGAGCTTGAGCTGGATGGCAATGGCCGTGTACTGATACCACCGGAGTTGCGCGCATACGCTGATATTGACAAGAAAACCATGCTGGTGGGGCAAGGCCGCCGCTTTGAATTGTGGGATCTCGACAACTGGAACAGTCAACGGGATTCCTGGCTGGAAGAGGCTGCCAATGAGCTGTCCATTCCTGATGAAATGCAATCCCTGTCCCTGTAAAGGAGACTCACAGGCATGCCGGAACTGGTCGAACATACGACCGTGCTACTCAATGAAGCTGTGGAGGCGCTGGTAACAGACCCCCACGGCTTTTATGTGGATGGCACCTTTGGCCGCGGCGGCCACAGCGCGGCCATCCTCGCGCGCCTCTCCCCCAACGGGCGACTTCTCGCCATCGACAAAGACCCCCAGGCCATCGCCACGGCCCACCAGCGCTTCGGCACTGACAGCCGCTTTGAAATCGTGCGCGGCTCCTTTGCCGATACCGCCCGCTTTGCCGCCGAACGCGGCCAGCTGGGTGCGGTCAGCGGGGTGCTTCTCGATCTGGGTGTTTCATCGCCACAGCTGGACCAGGCCGAGCGCGGTTTCAGTTTTATGAATGACGGGCCCCTCGACATGCGCATGGACCCGGATCAGGGCCTCAGTGCCGCCCAGTGGCTGGCTGTCGCCAAGGAAGAGGATATCGCTCGGGTGCTGAAGGAATACGGCGAAGAGCGCTTCGCGCGACGTATTGCCGGCGCCATCGTGCGCGAGCGCCAGCAGCAGCCCATTACCCGCACCCGCCAGCTGGCGGAGATTGTCGCCGCCGCCAACCCGGCCTGGGAAAAGGGCAAGAATCCCGCCACCCGCGCCTTCCAGGCGATCCGCATCTACATCAACCGCGAGCTGGAAGACCTGGAGCTGGTGCTCGACCAGGCGCTGGAGGTGCTGGCCACCAGCGGCCGGTTGGTGGTGATCAGTTTTCACTCCCTCGAAGACCGCCTGGTGAAGCGCTTTATCCGCGACAAGGAGAAGGGGCCAAAAATTCCCCGCGGCCTGCCGATCCGTGATGCCGACATCAGCCGCCCCCTGCGCGCCATTGGCAAGGCTGTCAAAGCGGACGATGCCGAGGTGGGCGTCAATTTGCGCGCCCGCAGTGCGGTGATGCGCGTTGCCGAGAAGGTGGCCTGAGATGGCCAGGCGCTGGGCGATTGTCCTGTGGTTGCTGCTGATACTCTCCACGGTGGCGGTTGTTTATACCACTCACCTGTGCCGCCAGCTCTACACCCAGCTGTCGAGGCTGCAACAGGAAGAGAGCAATTTACAGGTGGAGTGGGGCCAGTACCTGCTGGAGCAGAGTACCTGGGCGTCATTGACCCGCATTGAAAAAGCCGCGACCGAAGAGCTCGGGATGCGGGTGCCGGACTTTAACGAAGTCATCATGGTGGAGCCTTGATCAACAAGAAGATCAAAGAACTGGCGATTCCGCGCTGGCGCTACCAACTGGTACTGCTGCTGCTGGGGTGCCTGCCGCTGATTGCCCTGTGGCACATTGCCAGCCTGCAGGTGATCAGTACGGCGGATCGCGGCTACCAGTTTCTCCAGGGCCAGGGCAACGCCCGTACCGTGCGCACCGAATCCATCCCGGCTTACCGCGGGCTGATTACCGACCGGCGCGGCGAGCCCCTGGCGGTCAGCACGCCGGTGACCTCCATCTGGGCCAACCCCAAACTGCTCAACACCAGCGCCAAGTCATTTGTTGTGCTCGCCGACCGGCTGGGTCTCGACGCCAACCAGTTGCGTGAGCGCGTGAGTCGCTACAGCAGCAAGGAATTCATGTATCTGGCCCGTCACCTGACACCGGCGGAAGCCGATAAAGTGTTGAATCTTAAAGTACAGGGCGTCTACGGCCAGCAGGAGTACAAGCGCTTTTACCCCGCCGGTGAAGTCACCGCCCAGCTGGTGGGATTCACCAATATCGACGATCAGGGTCAGGAGGGTATCGAGCTGGCCTACGAGCGCCTGCTCAAGGGCGATCCCGGCGCCAAGCGCGTGGTGAAGGACATGAAAGGCCGTGTCATCAAGGACGTGGGGCTGATTGCCAGTGAAAAACCCGGCAAGGATATCGCCCTCAGCATCGATCTGCGTTTGCAGTACCTGGCGCACAGGGAATTGAAGGAGGCGGTCAAGCGCTTCGAGGCAGAGTCCGGATCAGTGGTCATGCTGGATGTGGAAACCGGCGAAGTGCTGGCCATGGCCAACCAGCCAACCTACAACCCCAACAATCGCATCGGCATCAACAGCAATGCCCTGCGCAATCGCGCCATGACCGACCTGGTGGAACCCGGTTCCACCATGAAACCCCTGACCGTTGCCGCCGCCCTGGAAACCGGCAAATACCAGCCCCACACCCCCATGGATACCAACCCAGGCTATATCTGGGCGGCGGGTAAAACCTTCCGGGACCACCACAACTACGGCATGCTGGATGTCACCGGGGTACTCACCAAATCCAGCCAGGTGGGGACTACCAAAATGGCTCTCGACATGGAGCCTGCCTTCCTGCGCGATATGTTCGACCGCTTCGGCATCGGCCACGCCCCAGGCACGGGTTTCCCCGGCGAAAGCGCGGGCAGCCTGCCGGAGCGGCGCCGGGCCATCGAACATATCACCATGGCCTTTGGCTATGGCATTACCGCCACGCCCCTGCAAATCGCCCGAGCCTATGCGGTGCTGGCCAATGATGGTCGCATCAAACCCGTCTCCCTGCTGCGGGTCAAGCAATCTCCAGCGGGAGAGCAGGTGCTCGACGAAAAAATCGCCCGGCAGGTGCGGGACATGCTGTTGACCGTTACCGAACCCGGTGGCACTGCCACCCGCGCAGCCATCCCCGGCTACACCGTGGGGGGCAAAACCGGCACGTCCCACAAGGTGGGGCCGCGGGGCTATGAACCCAATCGCTATATCGGCCTGTTTGCCGGGTTTGTGCCCGCCGACAATCCCCGCCTGGTGACTGTGGTAGTGGTCAACGACCCCCGCTCGGGGGAATACTACGGCGGCCTGGTGGCGGCACCCACCTATCGCACGGTCACCTCCGGCGCACTGCGCCTGCTGCGCATCCCGCCGGATGCGGTGCCTGCCGAGCAGCTCGCTGAAAGCGCGACGCCTGCACCTCACAAGGGGGATCGTTCGTGATGCCCGCCTCTGCCCGCCCCGGCGACAAAACCCTGGCTCAGCTGCTGCCCGGCAACCCTGCCGCCCAGGCTGCTGATGTTGCGGTGAGCGGTATCTGTCTCGACAGCCGCCGCTGTGGGCGCGGCGACCTGTTCCTCGCCGTGAAGGGTCGCAGTCAAGATGGCCGCGAGCACATTGGCGTTGCCATCGCCGCCGGTTGCGCTGCGGTAGTTGCCGAGGCTGACGGCTTTGACGCTGTCTGCGCCGGGCTGGTCGACGGTCAGCGGGTGCCGGTGATTGCCCTGTCGCAGCTGGATCAGCAGCTCAGCGCCATTGCTGCACGCTTCTACGGTGAACCCGCTACCCGCCTGCACACAACCGCCATCACCGGCACCAATGGCAAGACCACCTGCAGCTACCTGCTCGGGCAGCTGTTCAACCTGCTGGGAACCCGGACCGGCATTATCGGCACTCTTGGTTACGGTATTATCGGTGCTGATAAAGCTGAAAATGGCGGCAGCGGGTTTACCGCCACCGGCATGACTACCCCCGACGCGGTCGAAACCCAGGCTATCCTCGCCGATTTTGTCGATCGGGGCGTGCAGGCGCTGACCATGGAGGTCTCTTCCCACAGCCTCGACCAGCACCGGGTCGCGGCCCTGTCGTTTGTGGCGGCGATCTTTACCAACCTCAGCCGCGATCACCTGGATTACCACGGCAGCCTGGAGGCCTATGGCGCCGCCAAGGCCCGTTTGTTTGCCTGGCCGGATCTTGGCTTCGCCATCATCAATCGCGACGATGACTTTGGCGCCCAGCTGCTGACTGAGCTCCCGTCCCGCATTAAAGGCATCAGTTACGGCCTGGATGCGGGCGCCGATGTGCGCGCCAGCGATATTGTCTACAGCCCCGAGGGAATCAACGCCCAGGTAACGACCCTCTGGGGTTCGGGCCAGCTGCACAGCCCGCTGCTGGGCGAATTCAATCTGGCCAACCTGTTGGCGGTGATCGCCGCCGCCTGCGCTCAGGGTCACAATCTTGCCGCTGTGCTGGCTGTGCTGCCACAGCTGAAGGCAGTGCCCGGGCGGATGGAGCAGCTTGCCATCGCCGAGGCTCCGCAAGTGGTGGTCGACTATGCCCACACGCCGGATGCCCTGGCCAAGGCGTTGCAGGCGCTGCGCCAGCACTGTACCGGCAAGCTGTGGTGTGTGTTTGGCTGTGGCGGTGACCGCGATACGGGCAAGCGCCCGCAGATGGGTGCCATTGCCGCGCAATTGGCCGATCAGGTGGTGGTCACCAGCGACAATCCGCGTTCGGAAGATCCACAGGCAATCATTGCCGACATCCTCGCCGGTATCGCCGATCTGCAAACAGTTCGCGTTGAGGCAGATCGCCGGGCTGCGATCCGCCTCGCCATTGCCGCCGCCAACCCGGGCGATACCGTGCTGATCGCTGGCAAGGGCCACGAGGACTATCAGTTGATTGGCGGCACCAGCCTGCCCTTCAGCGATGTTGCCGAAGCGCGACTGGCCCTGCGCGACAGGACTCAGGCCGGGGAGGGTGCGCTGTGATCAGCCCCATGACCCTGTCGCTGCTCGCCCAGACCTACGGCGGCACCTTGCTGTACCCCGACTGCACCTTCAGTGCCGTGTCCACCGATAGCCGCACCCTGCGTGAAGGCGAGTTGTTTGTGGCCCTGCGCGGCGCCAACTTTGACGCTCACGATTTCCTGGAAAGCACCGCGCTGTCCGCCTGCGGCCTGGTGGTGGAAAGGCCCGACAAGCGCCTCAATCTGCCCCAGTGGGTGGTACCGGATACCACCCGTGCCCTGGCCCAGATTGCCTTCCTCGCGCGCCAGCAATTCAATGGCAGGATGATTGCCCTCACCGGCAGCAGCGGCAAAACCAGCGTCAAGGAAATGATCGCCGCGATCCTCGGCCAGATCGGCCCCACCCTGGCGACGCGCGGCAATCTCAACAATCACATCGGCGTGCCGCTGACCCTGTTGTCCCTGCAAAAGGAACACCGCTTCGCGGTGATCGAGATGGGCGCCAGTGCCAAGGGTGAGATCGCCTACCTGGCGGACATTGCGCGCCCCGATATCAGCCTGGTCAACAATGTGATGCCCGCCCATCTGGAGGGCTTTGGCAGCCTTGAAGCCATCGCCGACACCAAGAGCGACATCTACCAGTGCCTGCCCGCCAACGGCGTGGCGGTGCTCAACCGCGATGAAAAGTGGCAGCGCCAGTGGCTGCAGAAAGTCTCCTGCGCCACAGTGCTGGGTTTCTCCATGCTCGATCACGAAGCGGATTTCTTTGCCGCCCATATCGAAGACCTGGGGGGCGAGGCCAGCCGCTACCAGCTCCAAACTCCGCTCGGATCGGTGCAGATCACACTGCCCTTACCGGGTCGCCACAACGTGGCCAACAGCCTTGCCGCTGCGGCCTGTGCCATGGCGGCGGGGGCCGATCTCAGCCAGATCGCGGCCGGGCTGGGCCAGCTGAAAGGCGTCAAGGGCCGCATCCAGGTGCGTGCCGGTCGCCATCGTGCGCGGGTGCTGGACGATACCTATAACGCCAATCCCGGTTCGGTGAAGGCCGCCATCGACGTACTGGCTGCCCGCCCCGGCAAGCGTGTGCTGATACTGGGGGATATGGGCGAGCTGGGCATCGGAGCGGCCCAGCTGCACCGCGACGTGGGCAGCTATGCCCGCGAGCGTGGCATTGATGCCCTGTGGGTGACCGGGCGCTTTGCCGTGAGTACGGCCCAGGGTTTTGGCAGCGGGGCGCAGGTTTGCGACAGCAAGCAGCAGTTGGCAGCCCAACTTGAGTCGACCATGGACAGCACCACCACCCTGCTGGTGAAAGGGTCGCGCAGTGCGGGCATGGAAGAGGTTGTCAATCTCATCATAGAGGAACAAAGCTGATGCTACTGTGGATTGCTGACTGGCTGACCCAGTACATGACCGCCTTTGGCGTGGTCAAATACCTGACCCTGCGCGCTATTTTTGGCGTTCTCACAGCCCTGGGGATTTCCCTCCTGTTGGGGCCGTGGATGATCCGCACCCTCAACAACCTGCAGATCGGCCAGTCGGTGCGCAGCGATGGCCCCCAGAGCCACCTGAGCAAATCCGGCACTCCCACCATGGGTGGCGCGCTGATCCTGATGGCGATCTTTGTCTCGACCCTGCTGTGGTCCGACCTCAGCAACCGCTTTGTGTGGGTGGTGCTGGCGGTAACCTTCACCTTCGGTGCAGTGGGCTGGGTCGATGATTACCGCAAGGTGGTGCGCAAGGATTCCCGCGGCCTGCCTGCGCGCTGGAAGTACCTGTGGCAATCGGTGGCCGGGCTGGGCGCTGCGGTGTTCCTCTATGTCACTGCAGCAAGTCCGGCAGAGACCCAGCTGATCATTCCGTTCTTCAAGGATGTGGCGCTGCCACTGGGGCCGTTTTACATCATCCTCACCTACTTCGTCATTGTCGGCAGCAGCAATGCCGTCAACCTCACCGATGGTCTCGACGGGCTGGCCATCATGCCCACCGTACTGGTGGGTGGCGCCCTTGGCGTGTTTGCCTACCTGGTGGGCAACGTCCAGTTCGCCAGTTACCTGCATATTCCCTTTATCCCCGGTGTCGGCGAGCTGGTGGTGTTCTGCGCCGCCCTGGGTGGCGCCGGTCTCGGTTTTTTGTGGTTCAACACCTATCCCGCCCAGGTGTTTATGGGGGATGTGGGCGCGCTGGCCCTGGGGGCGGCGCTGGGTGTGATAGCGGTGATGGTGCGGCACGAAATTGTGCTGTTCATCATGGGCGGCATTTTTGTGTTGGAGACGGTGTCGGTGATTCTCCAGGTGGCGAGTTTCAAACTTACCGGCAAGCGCATCTTTCGCATGGCGCCCATCCATCACCATTT
>LADM01000113.1 GCA_000961645.1 Gammaproteobacteria bacterium BRH_c0
GGACCCCGCTCATCCTGAGCTTGTCGAAGGGCACGAACGGGCCCCGCCCATCCTGAGCTTGTCGAAGGGCACGAACGGGACTCCGCTCATCCTGAGCTTGTCGAAGGGCACGAACGGGCCCCGCCCATCCTGAGCTTGTCGAAGGGGACGAACGGGACTCCGCTCATCCTGAGCTTGTCGAAGGGCCGGAGTTTTTCGAAGGGTCGGAGCCTGCTGAAGGGTCCTGAGCTTCTCGACGGGCAGTTGACCGCGCCAACCGTGATACCTCCTCCCAGTCACCGCGCATCATTGCCTCCTTCTTTTTCCGGCTCCAACCTTTAATCTGCTGCTCAGCCGACAAGGCTTCTTCGCGGGTAACAAAGGGCTGGCTGAAAACAAGAGTTACGGGCCGACGCTTGAATGTATAGCAACTTGGGATATCACCATTCTCATGTTGAGCAATACGACGATCGAGGTCATCCGTGTGCCCCGTGTAGTAGCTGTGATCGGCACAGCGGACTATATAAACCCATAATGGCTTCATGCCTGCCTCCGCAAATGGTCACTCGTTTTCCGTTGGTGAAGATTGTCGTTCTGTCCGTGTGGTGAGCATTCCCCTCCGTTCGTGTCCTTCGACAAGCTCAGGATGAGCGGGGTCTCGTTCGTGTCCTTCGACAAGCTCAGGATGAGCGGAGTCCCGTTCGTGGTGAGCCTGTCGAACCACAGAAAGCCCTTCGGCAAGCTCAGGGTGATCGGGGGGCTGGAGTGGAGCCACTGGTGGTGTGGTTAAAAGCCCGGGACTTGCGGTGCCGGACTTTTAACCATCAATGTTGATTATTGTGTAGCCTTGATTTTTTGCCTACCTGGCCTCATCCACATGTTCGCCTTTTTCATTGAGGAATTTGCCGAAAATATCGAAAGCGGTGTAGCTGCAGCAGTATTCCAGCACCTCGGCGATCTTGTCGCCTTTGAAAGTGAACAGGAAGTGATAGGCGTTTTCGTAGGTGCTGCCGTTGAGCATCTCACCGTAGGAGTCTGCTTCGACAGCGACCCGGTCGCCCTCGGCAGTCATGGCAATCAGGCGCAGCTGCAGGGGCTTTTTCATCCGCGCCGACATCAGGCGCGGGGCAGAGACGAACTGGTCGATGCCCCACTCGTAGCGCAGTACTGGCGGGTTGACGTTCTTGGATTTGATCCTGAAATCATCGCTGAGCAGGGAGCGGATTTTGTCCTCGTCCATGCTGTTGACGGCTTCGAAATATTTTTCAACGGTGCGTTTGTTGTTTTCTGCGCTCATGGTGATTGTTCCTGTTTATTGAGTTATGGAGAATTTATCGAGTTTATGAAAATAGCCTGGGCTTGGACGTTTCAAGCGGATGCCGCGCTCAGTGCCGGGGAATCCTGTATCTCAACTGAGCGGATCAACGGGCGGATGTTCACCGGTACCGCGGACATTCTCGGCATGGCGTTGATGGGGTCCAGATCCCGGTCGGTGCTGATCAGCAGGCCGGTGTTGGAGCCATCGCGCTGGTAATCGGTCTCGTCCGGCAGGGTGCCCCAGCCGTGGCTGATGGACACCACGCCGGGCCGCACACTGTCATCGGCCTTGACCTCGGCAGGGATGCTGCCGGCATCGGAGCTGATTTCTATCCGGTCACCTTCTGCAATACCGAGGGCAGCCAGTTCATCCGGATGCAGGTAGGCATAGTTGTAGGGCATGCGCTCGCGTATGGCGGGCACATTGCGGTGGCAGGAGTTCTGCACATCCCGCAAGCGGCGGGTGGCGAGGCGGTGGGTAAACACCTGGCCATTGCTGACATAGGCACCGTGGCTGACTGTTTGCCGATACACCTCGGCCATTTCCGCAGACACATCAGGTGGCATCACCGTGAAGCGGTCATGGTGGTCTGGTTCAGCGGCTTGCACATAGAGCGGATCGACATCAAAGATGCCGCCCAGCTCCATGGCCTTCAGTTCCTCGAAGGGCACCGGTGCATGGCGCGCCACCAGGGCCAGCAGGCTGTCGGTGGTGGGCTGGCTGGACATGTCGAGCGGCACTCCGTCATAGGTCAGTTGCAGGCCAAGGCGTTTGGCCAGTCCCCAGAAAATCTCCCAGTCATCGACCAGCTCCGAACTCGGCGGCGGGGCGGAGATCGCCGGGGTATAACGGGCGTAGGGTTCGGCGTAGAGGCTCTCGTAAAAGAACATGGTGAGATCTTCGCGCTCGTAGCCCATCTTGGTGGGCAGGATGTAATGGGCGAGGCGCGAGGTTTCATTCATGTAGGGGTCGACATTCACCAGCAGCTCAAGCGACTGCAGGGCGCGCACCATTTTGCGCTGGTCGGGCATGATATTGGCGAGGTTGGAACCGTGGGCGAAGAAGGCGCGGATCTGGCCCTCGCCGGGCTCGAGGATTTCGTCAGACAGAATACCGCTCATCATTTCATCCCCCAGCATGCCAAAGCCCCCGATGCGGCTTTTGTAGCTGCTCTCCCACCAGCGCGGTGCGGCGGTGACCTGGGCGCGGTGAGTCTGGCGGGCGCGCAGTACGCCGGGGTTGGCGACTTTTTCGCCCTCGCGCATAAAACGCCCGCAGATCACATTGAGGGTTTCCACCAGATGTTCGGTGAGATTGGAATGGGGCGCCATGCTCGGCCCGGTGCCTGTGGAGCCGCCTCCCCGTTGGCACTCGTGGGCAAACAGGCGGGCAGCGCGGTACAGATCGTGGGCGTCGATGCCTGCACGCTTGGCCACATAGTCGGGCACGTAGGGCGCAACTGCCGAGCGCAGGGCCTCCATATCGGCCACATTGGCGGCGCAAAAGGCTTTATCCTCCCAGCCTTCGCGCAGAATGATATGGATCATACCCGCCGCCACAGTGGGGTCTTCACCGGGGTAGGGCTGCAGGAAAACATCGGCGTAGTTGGCGGTTTCGGTACGGCGCGGGTCGATCACGATCAGTTTCATGCCCCGCGCACGGGCTTCCTTCATGCGCTTGGTGGGGTTGGTCATGTCAAAGTAGCTGGTGGCCAGGGATACCAGCGGGTTGACGCCAAACATCAGGCGCACATCGCTGTCATGGAGCGGATGGCGGGGCGCATTCCACATGCCGATCCGCCCCAGCGCGATAGACTTGGCGGACTGGTCGATGGTGTAGGTGGTGAAGTGCTTGTGGGAGCCGATGGCGCCCAGGAAGGCGGGCACCATGCTGGTGGCCGAGGCGTTGAGCAGTGAACCGGCGCCGCGATAACCGCCAACCGCTTCCGGCCCGTGCTGCTGGATAATGTCACGCAGTTTTGCCGCAATCTCGTCCAGGGCCTGTTCAAAGCCAATGCGCGTGAAGGTGCCGTCGGGCTGGCGCTTCATGGGGTAGAGCACTCTGTCAGACGCGCTGAAGGAGGCGGGTGCCTGAACTCCCTTGAAACAGATATAGCCAGAGGTCATCAGGTCTTCACGGTCGCCCTTCACAGAGACAATCTGGTCGTTGTCGTCAAGGGTGACCTTGGTGCCGCAGAAGGGCATGCAGAACCGGCAGAATGATTTCACTTCGCGCATGGGTTGGGTTCCCCGAGTGATTTATTATTTACAACGAATTATGGAACAGGCAGATTAAATCGGGCCAGAGCCAGCCTAATACTTTTGCCGGTGGCATTGCCAGACTTAATTGCCCCAAGCTTGCCTGTGTGAGGCGAAATCATCAAGGCAGTTGGGCATACAGTCGGGCATACAGTCGGGCATACAGTCGGGCTTAGTCAGTATAGCTCGTTGAGCCAATAAGCAGATCGGGCCTGTATTTCACCTATAGTGTTAGCGCTTACGACAATGCACATGACTTATCTGTGGTAGATGTTGAGGGTTATACTTAGGTGTAGCTGCACCCCGGTAGATGGTAGGATTGCCCGCTGAACCATTGCGGCCACTGCCCCATTTTTGGAATCCGAATTTATGACCAATCTGACCCATCTCAACGCCCAGGGCGAAGCCCATATGGTGGATATCTCCGACAAGCCCGAAACGGCCCGCAGCGCTATCGCCCTGGCCCGTGTCGAGCTGACCGATGCCATCGTGGCAACCTTGCTGTCCGATTCGCTGCCCAAGGGCGATCTGTTTGCCACCGTGCGCATTGCGGCCATCCAGGCTGCCAAAAAGTGCTCGGAGCTGATCCCCCTCTGTCATCCGCTGCCGCTGACCAAGGTCACGGTGGATATCGACCTTGACCCTGACAACAAGCACCTCAATATTGCCGTGCTGTGCAAAACCGCAGGCAAGACCGGGGTCGAGATGGAAGCCTTGACTGGCGCTTCTGTTGCAGCATTAACCGCCTACGACATGTGCAAGGGCATAGACAAGGGCATGGTTATCCGCGATGTGCGCCTGCTGGAAAAAACCGGCGGCAAATCCGGCGACTGGTTTGCCCTGATGGAGAACTGACAGTGAGGATTGTGGAGAACAGAGAGTGAGGACCATGCGATGTTGAAGATACTCTTTTTTGGCCGCTTGAGTGATGTAGCAGGTGCTGAGCGCATGGATATTGCCTCGCATGCCTCCATTACCACCATCACGATGCTGCGCGACCACCTCGGTCAGGGCAACGAAGCCCTGCTGCGGGCGCTGAATGAACCCCAGGTGATGGTGGCTCTCAACCAGATACTGGTGGACTGGGACTGCAATCTGCAACCCGGCGACGAGGTGGCCTTTCTGCCTCCGGTCACAGGGGGCTGATATGACGACTGTAATCCGCATCCAGCACGAGGATTTCAATCTCCAGCAGGAATATGACCGGCTGCGGGCCATTGGCGGTCCTGGCGCCATTGTCACCTTCAGTGGCCTGGTGCGGGATTTTAATCGCGGCGACAGTGAGGCCGCAGCGGCGGTGGAAACCCTCACCCTGCAGCACTACCCCGGCATGACTGAAAAGCTGCTCGGCGAGATTGTCGAGCAGGCCGAGGGCCGCTGGACAGTCAACGGGATTACGGTGATCCATCGTATTGGCGAGTTGCGGCCCTCCGACCAGATCGTGCTGGTGGCGGTCAGTGCCGCTCACCGCCAAGAGGCCTTTGCTGCGGCGGAATTTTTGATGGATTACCTCAAAACCCGCGCTACCTTCTGGAAAAAAATCAGTGCCGGTGGCGCCACCCAGTGGGTGGATATGAACGCCGTGGATGTGGATGCTGCGGCCCGCTGGCAGCAGGCGCAGGGCGCTGAAAGTGAGCAGGCCAGCAACAGGAAGCAGTCTGGTGAATAGCCGGACGAACCCTGATGCTGTCGCCGGGCTGATCCTGGCAGGTGGCCGATCCTCACGTATCAATGCCGGACGCAAGGATTACGTCAGCAAGGCGCGCCTGGAACTGGCTGGCGAGCCGCTGCTGGCCCATGTGGTGCGGCGTCTGAAGCCCCAGGTGTCCAGCCTGATAATCAACAGCAATGACAATCCCGACTGGTACCAGCAGTTCGACGTACCGGTTGTGGCGGATTGTCTGCCTGATTACCCCGGTCCACTCACCGGGCTGGTCAGCGGGATGCTCTGGCTGGCGGCAAATAAGCCCCAGTGTGAGTTGGTAGCCCTTGTACCCTGTGATGGACCATTCTTGCCCGATGACCTGGTTGCGCGCCTGCGAGCAGCCCTTGAGGAACGCAACGCTGACGTGGCCTGCGTGCGTTTTCGCGGCCACCTGCAACCCACCTTCTCGCTGTGGCGGCGGCGCGTGTTTGATGCCATGCAGGACGAATTGATGACACTGGGTTTTGGCGGCTTTAAAGAGTTGATGACACGGCTGGATACAGTCGCCGTGGAGTGGCCCGACAAGGGTGAAGACCCGTTTTTCAATATCAATACCCCGGTTGATCTTGACCGCGCAAGTGAGTTGTTGTCCCTTGGATCTGTTGTGTCTGGGGATCTAGGATGAGCCTCGACCGGCAGGCCTTTCTGCGTTACAGCCGCCATCTGCTGATGGCCGATGTGGGCGAGGAGGGCCAGGAGCTGTTGCTGGGCGCCAGGGTGCTGGTGGTTGGGCTCGGTGGTCTCGGTTGCCCGGTGGCACTGTACCTGGCTGCCGCCGGGGTAGGGCACCTGACCCTCTGCGACCCGGACAAGGTGGACCTCACCAATCTGCAGCGGCAGGTGCTCTACAAGGCGTCAGATTGTGGTGAGCCCAAGGTGGATTGTGCCCTGCGTGAGTTGAAGGCCCTTAATTCTTCAGTAACCTATACCGCTTATGCCGCTGCCGTCGATGACGGTGTACTGCCTGCAACGGCGACTGATTTTGATGTGGTGGTGGACTGTACCGATAATCTGGCAGCACGCCACTGGCTGAACCGCCGCTGTCACAGTCTGGCTATCCCCCTCGTCAGCGGCGCCGCCATGGGCTGGGAAGGTCAGTTGATGACCCTTGATTTTTCAGCCAGCAAGACTCCATGCCTGGCTTGTGCCATTCCGGAAGGTGCTGCTGAACCCATTGCCAACTGCGGCAATAGTGGAGTAATCGGCCCGCTGTTGGGCGTGATGGGCAGTATGGAGGCCATCAGTGTGATTCGTTTGCTGCTGGGCCGTGCCAACCCTGATCGGTTCGCCGCCAGTGGCAAGTTGCAGCGTTTTGATGCTCGCCGCGAGCAGTGGTCGAGCTTTGCCATTCCCAGCCGCAAGGGGTGCAGTGTTTGTGGATGAGCGTTCCGAAACTGACCATGTTCGTTAACCATAAGAGACATATTCAGAAACCTTATACCTGCTTCAGGAGTGTAGTCAGTGAGTAAAACCGATATCTTCAAGCCCCTCAATGTGGCCCTACTGACGGTGTCAGATACCCGTACCCTTGAAACCGACACATCCGGCGCCTATCTCAATGACGCCATTGTTGCAGAGGGACATCAACTCAGTTTCAGGGAAATCATCAAGGATGATATCTACCTGATGCGGGCTGTGGTGTCAGCCTGGATCGCCAACCCCGAGGTGGAAATCATCATCACTACCGGCGGCACCGGCTTTACCGGCCGCGACAGTACCCCCGAAGCTCTGGCTCCACTGTTCGACAAGCATATCGAGGGCTTTGGCGAGCTGTTTCGCCACCTCTCCTACGGGGACATTGGCACTTCCACCGTGCAGTCGCGCTGCCTGGCAGGGCTTGCCAACCGCACGGCTATCTTTTGTCTGCCGGGTTCGACTGGCGCCTGCCAGCTGGGTTGGGAGAACATCCTCAAGCAGCAGCTCGACAGCCGCACTCGTCCTTGCAACTTTGTTCAGCATGTCGGCGTAAAGTCCTGATTATGCTGAGTGTTGATGACGCCATTGCACGCCTGCTCGCTAGTGCCCAGCCCGTGGCTGCCATCGAGAGTGGCAACCCGAGCCTGGCGTTTAACCGGGTGCTGGCAGAGGATGTGGTGGCCCCGGTCGCTGTGCCGCCTGCGGATAACAGTGCTATGGATGGTTACGCCTACTGCCATGCCGATGCGCACAAGGCCGGGTTTGTACTGCCTGTCAGCCAGCGAATCCCGGCCGGCAAAGCGCCTGAGCCGCTGCTGCCAGGCACAGCCGCCCGTATCTTTACCGGCGCCGAGATACCTGCCGGGGCGGATACCGTCGCCATGCAGGAAGACTGTGTGGCTGGCGATGCCACTGTGACTATTGCCGATACAGAGCAGGGTGCCAATATTCGCCCCCGTGGCCAGGATATTGCCCTGGGTGAAGCGGTTCTCTCAGCCGGAACGCGCCTCCGCCCCCAGGAGATGGGTTTGTTGGCGTCCCTTGGTTTTGCACAGTTACGGATGTACAAGCCGCTGCGAGTGGCGGTGTTTTCCACCGGCGATGAACTGGTTGAGCCGGGCGGCACACTGGCAGCGGGGCAGATCTTCAATTCCAACCGGGCAACATTGGCCGGGCTGCTGGCTTGCTGGGGTATGGAGATGGTGGATTTGGGAATTGTTGCCGACAAACCAGCCCTTATTGAGGCGCGCTTTCGCGAGGCTGCCGAATGCAGCGATGTGGTTGTCACTTCCGGCGGGGTCTCGGTGGGGGAAGAGGATCATGTCAAGGCGGTGGTGGCCAAGATCGGCTCAATCGATTTTTGGAAAATCGCCATCAAGCCCGGCAAACCCCTGGCCTTTGGCACTGTCCAAGGTAAGCCCGTTATCGGCTTGCCCGGCAATCCGGCCTCGGTGTTTGTGACCGCGCTGATCCTGCTGCGCCCCTTCCTGTTCCGGCTGCAGGGACTAAACAGTGGCACTGTTCAGCCCGTAAGTGCTCCGGCCCTGTTTGATCGCAAGGCAGTAAGGCGGCAGGAATATCTGCGTGCGCGGCTGACCAGGGACGGCATCGAGATGCTGCCCAACCAGAGCAGTGGCGTGCTGTCCAGTGCCTGTCGCGGCGATGGCCTCGCCGTGCAGATGCCCGGGCAGATCATTTCCCGTGGGGATACGCTACACTTCTACCACTATGCCAGCCTGTTTTAAAACCGCGCTGGCTGAATGTTGAACACAGGTTGTAACCATGACATCACACAATAATCATAATGTTTCCGCAGCCAGCCTCACCGATCCGTTCGGCAGGCACATCAATTACTTGCGCCTGTCAGTTACCGATCGCTGCAACCTGCGTTGCACCTACTGCATGGCGGAACACATGACCTTCCTGCCGCGTCAGCAGATTCTCGGCCTGGAGGAGATGACCAATATAGCGACTGCCTTTACCGAGCTGGGAGTCAGCAAGATTCGCCTGACTGGCGGCGAACCACTGGCGCGCCAGGGGGTGATGACACTGGTGGAGAATCTCGGCCAACTGCCAGGCTTGAAAGAGCTGGTGATGACCACCAACGGCGTGCTGCTGCCCCAGTACGCACAAGGCCTTAAAGACGCTGGTGTGCGCCGTCTGAATATCAGCATCGACAGCCTTGACCAGTCGCGCTTTCGGGAAATGACGCGCATTGGCGACCTGAGTCAGGTGCTGGCGGGTATCGAAGCAGCCCGACAAGCAGGATTTGAAAACATCAAACTCAATGTTGTGGTGCTGGCGGGGGTCAATGATCACGAAGTGGAGGATCTGGCGCGCTTTGCCATTGATCGAGGCATGGATATCTCCTTTATCGAGGAAATGCCCCTCGGCCATATCGATTCCCACCAGCGTGCCGACACCCAGTTTTTCAGTGACCGCATTCTCGACACCCTGTCCCGTGCCTGGACCCTGGTTCCCAGTACCGAGAGCACCGGCGGCCCGTCCCGCTATCACCGTGTGCAGGGTACCGAGTCAAAAATCGGCTTTATCTCCCCCATGTCCAACAACTTCTGCGCCAGCTGCAACCGCGTGCGCCTGACGGTAGAAGGCAAGCTGCTGCTGTGTCTGGGCAATGAACACGATCTCGACCTCAAGGCCCTGGTGCGCCGTTTCCCCGGTGAAGCAGACAGGCTTAAAGACGCCATTATCGGCGCCATCGGCCGCAAGCCCGAAAAACACCATTTTGATCCCGACCGTGTGGATATTGTGCGCTTTATGAATGCGACAGGGGGGTGAGGATTTGGGTCTGACGTCTGAAGCTGGACGTACCCAAGGACTCGCTTAGCTCGCGGGGCAGACTCTCTGACACAAAAGCCTGCCATTGCGACTTGGCAGGGTAATTGTCATCTGTCACCTGAAAGAACACCTCTGCTTCTCTTGCCAGTGCCCCCACTTTGCTTTAGCGTCAGACGTCCAGCTTCAGACTTCAGACCTTCTCGAAAATGCAAATCACTCCAAACCTCTCCATCAACGATGATGAAATCGAATTGACGGCCATCCGCTCCCAGGGCGCGGGAGGACAGAACGTCAACAAGGTGTCGTCTGCTCTGCATCTGCGCTTTGATATCAATCAATCCTCCCTGCCGGATCTGTATAAAGAACGTCTTTTACAGCTGAATGATCAGCGTGTCAGCAAAGACGGCGTGATCATTATCAAGGCGCAACAGTTTCGCACCCAGGAGAAAAACCGCGCCGATGCCCTGGAAAGGCTCCAGGAGCTGCTCAAAAGCGTCACCGTGGAGCGCAAGAAGCGCAGGCCCACCAAACCCACCAAAAGCTCGCAAAAAAAGCGCCTTGAAGGCAAAACCCTGCGCGGCAGGATCAAGGCGGGCAGGGGTAAGAGCGGTATCGATTTGTAGTTAGGCACCCGGTTTCGCAGCAAACCTCCCCGTATTTGCGCCCGCTTTGTGTGAGCACAGGCAGAGCAATTAGCAGGCTGTTGAAAAACTACCTGCGTTGCCGATACTGCGTTAAAAACGTCCTCAAAATGCTCATTTACTTCGTGTAAACTCCGATTTTTCGGCCCTTTTTGCCTTGTCTCGGCTGCCTCGCCTACGTTTTTCAACAGCCTGTTAGAGGGGAGACAGCGTGTCGCGGTTGCCGGGCCGATGGTCTAACCGTGGGTTATGGCGCCATCAGTAAACAGAAACTTCTTCAGTTGTTTGTCGAAAAACGGGTCCTGGCGGCGAATCCACTCCAGCACCATGGCGGCGTGTTCCTTCTCCTCATCCCGGTTGTGGGCGAGGATCTTCTTGAGTTCTTCATCCTTGCAGGCATCAACCCGCTGGTTGTACCAGTCCACCGCTTCCAGCTCCTCCATCAGGGAGACAATGGCGCGGTGCATATCCCGGGTCTTGTCGGAGAGTTCGCCTATAGGCTCGTGATAACCTTCATTCGACATGATTTCCTCACTGTGGCAGCAAATGAAGCATGATCATAGCAGTCACAGTCGATCCATCAACCTCTCACAGTGCGCTTGTTGCATTTATTCTGCCGTGCAGCTGGTCAATAAATCCCCAGCTGTGCTTGATGATTGCCAGAACGGAAGCAGTTATCTCTCTGTTGAAAGCCAGGTGCTGTGGCGCGACATGATTCAGATATCTCTTGCCATGCCGCTGGTAGCGACACAGTTACCTTGTTATCTGTGCGGGTATTGCTACAGCTCGTCGCCAGATAATGCCGTTCATACCCTGATCATTGATCGTTATTGTCTAAGCCTTCATAAGTAACACCCCGATTCTAAGCTTTGCGGCAGTGTCTGATTAAAGAGGCCTGTTAATAGATGCTTCTGACTTAATCTGCATATCGCTCGGGGTTAGATGGAAACCGATCAGGGCTGATTGGACAAAGATTGTTATGTTCTGGCAATAGAGAGCTGTATGCTGAGCAACAAGAAAATAATACAAAATACGCCGCTGATGGCCCAATTTACGGCTGTCGTCTCTTTTTTGAACTCCCTGCTTTTTCTTGTACAACACCTTTGCAATGTTATTACCGCTCTCATCCCGCATGCTCTCTCCACTGGCAGCCCTCAGACTATTGTTCATCTAAAGGCCTTAACAGGCTCGTCTACATCTTCTCTGGGCTGCGCCCAAAGCCAGATCGTATCTGTCCAGCACGGCAGAGTGCATGCTGGAAATATCCCGTCAGATCAATCTTTTCTCGCAACAGTAATGTTGTTTCCCAGCCTGTTTCAGCAACGTATTGCCAGGAAAATAACCAATTTTGCTTCTGGTCATATCCTTGTCATCAATCCAGTACCAGATACACGCCAGCGCAACAATGACGCAGGAAGACATCACCTGTGCCCGAATCTCTCGCGGGTTTACAGGCTCAGCACTGCATGAGATCACAATCAACAGGGCTGATTGATAAAAACGAATTGCGCCGGGATGGCGTTTTTGCCGTCCCGGTAACACAAGAATCAAAAATTTATTAATGGAGTAACAGCATGATCAAGAAAGTACGCAGCCTCGACAATATGGATTCCGCCTACGATCCCAACAGCAGCTATTGGTCCAGAATCCGCAAGGCCTCCTACCGTATTATCAAATACAAAAAGCGTGTTGTTCCCGCTGCGTTTTTCTTCGGCGCCTTTATGGTGATGTCAGTTGCCACCGGCACATTGCTGCCTGCTTCTTTGGTTTATGCGACTACTGTTGATGAAGATTTGGTCGTCCCAGGTGCAGCTACGCCTAGTGTTGATATCAGTGCTGTCGCCAATGTAACCATTACTGGAAATTCGGATGATTCAGCCACAGGAGAGGGTGTATTTATCAATAGTGATGGAGGCGCTACATCTGCATCCTCCATTGAGGTCATTGATACAGGAGAGCTCAATATTGATGCCACCAACGTCAATATTTCAGGTAACCTGAATCTGGATGCTGGTGTTATCAATACATCTGAAATTGCCGATGATGCAGTTACCAGCGACAAGATTGCCACCAATGCTGTTACTTCCGATGCTATCGCAACTGGTGCAGTGGGTTCATTGGAAGTGTTGGATAACAGCCTGACCAGTGATGACTTGGCAGAAAACTCCGTCGGCAACTCTGAATTGCAGGATGATTCTGTTGGCCTTGCCAACATGCAGAACAATTCCGTCGGTTCCGCTGAAATCGTCAACGGTTCCATCACTGGCGACGACGTCAATAGCGCCAGTGACTTCACCTTCAACAATGTCGATGTGAATCGCAACCTTAATGTCAACGGCACCATCGGCAATGACACCGGCGATGTGACCGTCAATGACAACCTCGATGTGACGGGCAATGTCGATGTGGATGGTTTCACCACCACCGACGGCATCAGCAACGACGGCAGTTTCACCACCGACAACGGTACCGCCAACATCAATACCACCTCCGGTGCCACCAATATTGGCAATACAGGTGCAACCACCAATATCGATGCGGCCACTCTCGATGTCGATGCCACCACCATCGACATGGATGCCACTGGCAACGTCAACATCGATGCCGGCACCTCTGGCGATGCCACCATCGGCGCCGGTGACGATGTCGTCATCAATGTTGACACCAACGCCGGGGGCGCGGGTGCCTTTGTGGTCAATGACGGTACTGGCGGACAGGTAATGTCCGCCAACTCGGAAGCCGTCAACGTCTCGTCGGACGATATCACCATGACCGCTACTGGTGGCGATGTCAGCCTTAGCAGCGGCGGCAACGAGCTGCTGTTGACCCCCGATAATATCGTGCTGGGCAATGGTTCCAGCGCTATTGGCACCGACAATATGGTGGTGGGCAACGACAGCGATGTTGTCGGCAACGGCAATACCGTTCTCGGCAGTGACAACTTTGTCGAGGGTGATGGTAACTACGTAACCGGTAACGGTAACTTCCTTGACCCTGTCAATTTCAACATCGTCGATGGTTCGTTTAATAACTTTGATGACAATGCAGGCGATCCGAATGCCTATATCGAATTCAACACGGTTACCGGCAGTCAAAACGATTTTGATGCGTCTGCTTCCAATGAGTTGACCAGTAATGCGCGCATTGAACGCAATAACATCAATGGCAACCTTAACGAATTTGATGCCGTTGTATCGGGTACACAGAGTAATGCGATTACCAGCGACAATCTGATTGATGGAGCGGACAATCAGCTGAATTCTGATGTCACCGGAAACCTATCCAATGCGAATACTGAAGATAATCATGTCGATGGTTCGCTAAATACGGTTTCTTCCTCTGTTGTTGGCGATCAGTCAAATGCAACCACAGACCTTAACTTTGTCGATGGTTCAGGCAACAGCGTTGTATCTACTGTCAATGGTGAGCAGTCCAATGCCACCAATACCCTCAATGATATTGGCGGCAATAATAATGTTGTTGGTGTGGATGTAACTGGCGATCAGTCAGTAGCCACGGCTGGATTGAATACGATCAGCGGCGAGTCAAACACGGTTGATGTTTCCGCAAATGGTAATCAGGTTGTTGCTACAGTAGAGGATAACCGGCTTACCGGCTCCAATAATGAAATGGAGGCCGAAGCGTTGGTTTCCCAGTCATCAGCGCTGATTGATAACAATACTATCAATGGGGATGACAACTACACCTATGCAGGAGCGACGAATGTTCAAGCTGACGCCGAAGTGGCTGATAACAGTGTAGATGGTTCTTACAGCTATATTGAAGCCGAGGCTTCCGGCGTGCAATCACAGGCTGCTGCCAGTGATAATATTTCAACCGGCTATGACAACGACCTTTACGCGACAGCCAGCGGTGAGAACTCGCAAGCATTTGCAGGATCTGACCCAGGTAATACTGATGGTGGCAATCAGGTCGACGGCATTGATAATGATATCGATGTGGAGGCAAGTGGTGAGTTCTCCCGTGCCTATGCCCAGGATAATGAACTGACTGGGCAGGAAAACGATGTCGATGTGCTTGCCGAGGGGGATTTTTCAAGGGCCACTGCCTCTGATAATGAGATAGTGGGTAATGATAATTCCGTAGATGTGGTGTCAGAAGGAGCTACCTCAACGGCGACCGCGATTGATAATCAGCTTACCGGCCAGGAGAATTCTGTTGATGTAAATTCCTCGGGCGATCTCTCAACAGCTATAGCGGATGACAATACGATCGTAGGCAACGATAACAATATCGATGTTGAATCAGGCGCTGATTTGGCGTCAGCGTCAGCGTCTGACAATCTGCTTGATGGGTCAGGCAATACCATAGGGGTTTTTAATACCCTCGATGCAGATTCTTCTACCGCTGATCTTAATCAGGTGGATGGCAGTCTTAATTCCTTTGATTCTACTGCGACTGGTTTAGGCTCTACTTCAAGCCTCGACGGCAATGCTGTGGTAGGTGGCGGCAATACTCTTGATGCCACGGCCACCAATGGTGGTGCCGCCAACAATGATGGCAACGTGATTGATGGCGTTACCAACAACCTCAGCGCCATTGCCGACAACGGCACTGCCAATGTGCTGGGCAATGGCATGAGTGGCGGTGAAAACGATATCACTGCTTCGGCCAGCGGCAGCAATACTGCCGATGCCAATCTCAATTTTGTTGATGGCTCCTTTAACACTGTTACTGCGACTGGCAACAGTGCCAATGCCAGCACATCGGGCAACCAGATTAGCGGTGGAGACAACAGTGTTACTGCCACCGATGCTACAGCCAATCTGAATATCGTCGATGGTGTGGGCAATGACGTTTCGGCTACGGATGAAAGCACGGCCAATGAGAACGCAGTAAGCGGTATCGATAACAGTATTTCTGCTACCGGTCCTGGCAGCGCTGCTTCCTATAACGATGTCGATGGCAACGACAACAACATTGACGCTTCCAACAGCTTCACCGCTGAAGGCAACCAGCTGGCCGGGTTTGGCAATGGCGTTGATGCCAGCGGTGGAAATGCAGAAGGCAATGTGCTGGATGGCTCTCTCAACAATGTCAACGCCACTGGTAGTGACGCTAGCAACAACATTGTAGATGGTGCGGGCAATATCATTACCGCCGCTACCGATACCGCCAGCGGCAACGTGGTGGATGGTGCCGGTAACAATGTCACTGACAGTGACGGCAACTTCGTATCCGGCACCAGCAACGAAGTGCTGGGCAACGCCGATGGCAATACCGTGGTGGGCGACAACAACACCGTGGATGGCAGTGCCGATGCTGCCGACGGCGATGACAATGTGGTGATGGGCGGCGACAACACTGTCACCGGATCCCGCAATGATGTTTATGGTACCGACAATACCGTCTCCGGTGATGACAACGGCGGCGTCTACGGCGCTGGCAATACCGTTGCTGGCAATGACAACGGTGTCTTTGGCGATGACAACGGAATTCTCCTGGGCGCCGATGGCAACAGTATTTACGGTGATGACAATACGGACTTGGCTGGCGATGGCAACAACCTGGTCGGTGATGCCAACACAGGGATGACGGGCAACAGCAATACGGTCGTGGGTGACGGTAATGATGGTCTTGCGGGTGACGGAAACAATATTTACGGCGATAACAATGACGGCATGGAAGGCGATGCTAACCAAGTCTTCGGCAGTGGCAATACCGATGTCGACGGCAATGGCAACCTGATTGTTGGCGATGTCAATACAGGTATGACCGGCTCCTCCAACAATGTGGTCGGTGACAGCAACACGGGTATGACCGGTAGCGGCAATACGGTTGTCGGCGATGGCAACGATGGTGTCGCCGGTGGTGGCAATAACATCTACGGCGACAGCAACGATGGCATGGATGGATCTGGCAACCAGGTCTATGGCAGCGGCAATGCTGATGTGGATGGCAGTGGCAACCTGATCCTGGGTGATTCCAACTCCGGGATGACTGGCTCTTCCAACAATGTGGTCGGCGATGGCAACAGCGGCATGACCGGCTCCGGAAACCAGGTCACTGGTAGCTCCAATACCGGTATGACCGGCTTCTCCAATACCGTGGTCGGCGAAGGCAATGATGGTCTTGCTGGCAGCGGCAACAACATTTATGGCGACAGCAATGACGGCATGGATGGCAGTAGCAACCAGGTCTTCGGTAGTGGCAATACCGATGTCGATGGCAGCAGCAACCTGATCGTTGGCGATACCAACTCCGGCATGACCGGCTTTTCTAACAATGTGGTCGGCGACGGCAACAGTGGCATGACCGGTTCCGGCAACCAGGTCACCGGTAGCCTCAATACGGGTATGACCGGTAGCACGAATACAGTAGTCGGCGATGGCAATGATGGCCTTGCTGGTTCACTGAACAATGTGTTCGGCGACAATAACGATGGCATGACCGGTGACAACAACAATGTCATCGGTAACGACAATACCAATGTCACAGGCAACACCAATTTGATCGTCGGCAATGACAACGACGATATGTCCGGTTTCGAAAATAACGTGATCGGCGATGACAATGACCGCATGGGTGGCGCTGTCAACGTGGTGACTGGTATTCGCAACCAGGATTTGAACGGTGACAACAACGTTATCACCGGTAATTACAACGACGGCATCGACGGCAACTGGAACACCATTGTCGGCAACCGCAACAACGACATCGACACCGATGACAACAATATCTTCGGCGATGACAACCGCATTCTCACTGGTGGCAACAACTCACTGATTGGCGACGGCAATATTGCCGATGGCACCGACAACACCATTGTCGGCTCCGGCAATGATGTCACTGCCACAGATGGCGTAGCTATTGGCAATCGCAATCTGGTGGAGGGCGACGGCAATATCTCCATCGGCAGCGACAGCACCAACACCGGTGGCACCAACAACGTCACCATTGGCGACAGCATCGAAATCACCAGCACCGGCTCCGGCAATGTCTCCATGGGTGGCGACGGCACCAACCTGATCACCGGCACTGGCTCCAACAATGCCATGATGGGTGGCGCTGGCAACACCATTGAAGGCGACAGCTCTTCCAACCTGGTGTCTGGCGAGCAGAATAATGTCGACGACAGCAATGCCAACAATGTTGCCGGTACCGGCAATGATTTGTTCAATGCCGATGGCAATGATGTTTCGGGCACCAATAACAGTGTGGCCGATAGCAACAACAACGTTGTCTCTGGCGATTCCAATCAGGTCCTGGAAAACTCCAACAACAACTCCGTTGTGGGTACCGGTAACTTCCTGGATCCTTCCAGTAATAACGACGTTTCCGGCAGTAACAACAGCCTGACTGACAGCAACGATAATGCTGTGACAGGTGTTTCCAACTCACTCGATGGCTCTCACCAGAATCAGGTAGCGGGGGCTCTCAATGAGCTTGACGGTTCACATCAGAACACGGTTTCCGGTGCATTTAACGAACTGACCAATAGCCATACCAATACTGTTTCCGGTTCACAGAACAGTCTTGAAGATTCCAGCCAGAACGTGGTTTCCGGTGGTCTCAATGAGTTGACTGACAGCCAGGCCAACAGCGTGGTGGGTACTGCGAATGATCTGGAAGGCTCTGACCAGAACCAGGTAGCGGGTGGCCTGAATGAACTGACGGACAGTGACGCCAACAGCGTGGTGGGTAATGCCAACAGCCTGGAGGGTTCTGACCAGAACCAGGTGGCCGGCGGTGCCAATGTGCTGGATGACAGTATTGCCAACAGCGTTGCAGGTACGGCCAACACCCTGGAGGGTGCTGCGCAGAACCAGGTGGCCGGTTCGTTGAATGAAGTCACCGATAGCAGTGGCAACACGGTAGCGGGCACCAGCAATGAAGTGACCGACAGCGACAACAACACTGTCGGTGGTGCGGGTA